>JAFAXX010000006.1 GCA_019240655.1 Solirubrobacterales bacterium | reverse complement strand
AACCGGCTTCGGGGAGTTCCTGTTTTACGACTGGGCGAAGGAGCCTGGCTGGGAACTGCCCCGAAATCCGATACTGCTAGCCGGGCGCAACTTCGGCTGCGGGTCAAGTCGCGAGCACGCCCCGTGGGCGCTCGAGGACTACGGCTTCCGCGCGATCATCGCGCCCAGCTTCGCGGACATCTTCCGCTCCAACTGCACCAAGATCGGCCTGCTGCCGGTCGAGCTCGACGCCGCCGCTTGCCGCGCCATCGCCGACGCGGGCGAAGTGCAGGTCGATCTGCGCGAGCAGGAGGTCCGTTGGCCCGGTGGCCGGGCTCGCTTCGAGATCGACCCCGAGGTCAAGCATCGGTTGCTGGGTGGGCTCGACGACATCGCACTGACCCTCGAGCAGGAGGACCAGATCGCAATCTTCGAGCATCGGCGTGAGCGCCCGGGGCCGGTGACCCTCGCGCTGTGAGTGCCGCTCGCGACTGGGACGCCGCCACCTACGACCGGATCTCCGACCCCCAGTTCGCGTGGGCGCTCGAGCAGCTCGACCGGCTCGAGCTGAAGGGCGACGAGGTGGTGCTCGACGCCGGCTGCGGGTCGGGCCGGGTGACCGCGGAACTGGTCGACCGCGTTCCGCGCGGGCGCGTCTACGCGGTCGATGCGGCGCCGTCGATGGTCGAGCACGCCCAGGCGAGGCTGGGATCGCGCGCGACCGTGAGCTGCCAGGACCTGGTCGAGCTGAGTCTGCCCGAGCCGGTCGACGCCGTCTTCTCGAACGCCACCTTTCACTGGATCTCCGACCACGACCGCCTGTTCGCCGCCCTGCAGAGGGCGCTCCGGCCCGGCGGCCGGCTGGTCGCCCAATGCGGAGGGCGCGGGAACATCGACGCCTTTCGCCGGCTCGCCGACGAGGTGGCCGGCGAGCCGCCGTTTGCGACGCACTTCAGCGGCTGGCGGCAGCCATGGAACTACGCCGGCGACTCGGAGACCGCAACGCGGCTGACCGGCGCCGGGTTCGCCGAGGTCTCGTGCTGGCTCGAGCCCAAGCCGGTGACGCTCAGAGATCCACGCGCGTTCATGCAGACCGTGTGCCTGGTCCGGCACCTCGATCCGCTCCCGGAGCAGCTGCGGGAGCGGTTCGTCGATCGGGTCCTGGCGCGAGCCGGCGAGCCGCTCGTGCTCGAGTACGTGCGCCTGAACATGACCGCGCGGAAGCGCTGAGGCCGCAGCGCGAATCCCGCGGTCGGGGCCGCGGCAGCGTCGGCGGAGGGGCAGCGGGCGGCGCCGTCACGCCCGCCGTCGGTCAGCGGGCGTACCGGGGATCTGGTTCGAGCCAGCGTCGCCTGCGTGCAGGCGACGCGCGATGTCGGCCAGCAGCGCCTCGGCATCGGCCTGGTCCAGATCCCGGGCCCGCAGGGAAACCGTCGAGCGACCGGCGGGTACCGCGGCGGCGCCGATCGCGACCGCCGAACGTCCTCGGGGCACCGGGAACAGGGTCAGGCGCTCGAGCCCCGGCAGGGCGGCGCGTCCCAGGTTCGAGATGAGCAGCGAATCCGAGAACCGCTCCACGATCGGCGAGAGCAGGCGGAGGCTGCGGGACGCATACGCCGTCTCAGGCGGTACGTCGTCGGCCCGGAGGGCCTCCTGGACGGCGACGGCGATGGCGTCGCCGGGCGTGAGGTCCAGCCGGCGATGGCTCGCCACGTTGCCGACCGCCGGTGGGCCACCGACCGCGACCGTCAAACCGACCCGCTGCCAGCGCCAGCCCAATCGGGCGTTGCGAGCGGCGGCCGCCGCGGCGGCGGCAGCGGCGAGCTTTCCGGTGATGTTCGGCGGTTGCAGCGTCACCTCGCGCACGGCGAACGACTCTTGCGCGGCCGGCGGCGCGGACGGCGCCACCCGGTCGGCGGGCGCCAGCAGGCGAGTCAGCGGGAGCCGCAGGCTCGGTCGCGCCCGGCGACCGGCGCCGGGACCGGCTGGCCGCGGCATCGGTTCGCCCAGCAATCCGCCGATCACGGCGAGCATCGCGCGCCCGTCGAGCGCCGCGTGGTGGGCGGCGAGCGCCAGCCGGCGACCCGATGAGTCGAGCACTACCCGGACCGGCGCCTCCCGGTCGGGGGCAAAGCGGACGAGCAGCCCGGGGTGCCGAAGCGGATCGCCGTCGACCACCACCGGCGCGGGCGGGTCGGTGAAATGCCAGCGTCCGTCGCGCCAGCGGCCTCGCACGATCGGCGTCACCTCGCCGATCGCCTCCAGGCGTCGTGCGAACAGCTCGGGCATCTCCGGCATCGGCTCGGCGAGGGCCGCGGTCATCACGACGATCCACGAGGTCCGCTGATCGGGATGACTGAGGATCGAGCGCTCTGCGGGGGTCGCCTCCCGCGACGGCGGCGGTGGCGTCGTCTCAGTCGGGCTCATTGACGCGTGGGGTTGACGACGACCTGCTTCAGGTCGACGGCGTACAGCCACTGGTCGAGGGATTGCGGCGCGCACGGATACGACCGGCACTGCCGGGAGGTCTCGAGCTGTTGAACGGGCAGATACAGTGTTCCGGCCGCGGTGTCGATGCTTCCCTTGCGGATGTCGAGGGCGACCGACCTGCGGTTGGCCAGTCGGTTCAAGCCGAGATCGATCGGAGCCAGCGGGGCTAGGCGCCGGCCGTGATCGCCGGTCATGACAGGCAGCAAGTAGCCCGAGCTCGTGGCCACCAGCATCGCGCGGGTGGCGGGGTCCTGGTTCAGGCTCCGGACGATGCCGAGCCCGGCGGCGCCCGAGATGACCGAGCTCGGAGCACACGGGGTACCCCAGCCTGACCCCGACCACGTCGGCTCCACCGCGCAGCCGCCACGGGCCAAAGTGCTGCCGTCGGGTGCCCGGCGATAGACGACCAGCGGCCCTCCGGTGATCGTCCCGTTCTCCGACTGCGCTGCCCATAGATTGCCGGCTCGGTCGTAAATCGCCGTCTCGAAGCCCAGGCGGTTGCCGTCTGGAGCCCGCTGGCCGCTGAGGACCGGAGCCGAGAGCGGCGTGATCACCCCGGTCGCGGCGTCGAAGCCGAACTCCTGCATCGCGAACGGCCCCAGCCGGGTGCCAAGCCCCGCGCTCGTGGTCGAGTCGAAGATGACGACGAAGCGCTCGTGCCCGGGTAGGCTGACGGGGTCGGCATCGACCTCGCGGGGGTGGACGTCGACGGTCTCGCCGCCGGGCAGCGTGACCGTCGGGTACGCATACGTGGCGCGGACCCGGCCGCGAGGATCGAGCACCATGAGGCCGCCGCTGCGGGCGCTCGGCGTGCCCCCGACGGGCGCGTACTGGGTGATGACGAGGTCACGGGAGCGGGGCAGGGCGGCCAGCTCCGTGGGAAGGCGGCAATCGGCGAACGGCCGGCCGCCCGCGCTCGTCTCCGGCGGGCAGGGCTGTCCGGTGCGCGTTCCGGCTGAGCCGGCGATGGCGAGAGCGGTCACGCTCCTCGAGCTGTCGTAGAACCACCCGCGCGCACCCTCCGATAGGTAGCCGAGCGTGGGGTAGACGCCATTGCGGCTGAGATCCCAGCCGGCGTACGGCAGGGCCGAGATGAACGCGACGCGCGCCGAGCCGTTTGCAGAGATCGCCGCCAGGTCGGAGACGTCGGCCCCACCGACCTCGCGTGACTGGCTCGGCCACGGACGGGATACTTCTCGCACGCCGGTCGAGGTTGCGATCACGATGTTGCGGAACCGCTCCGGTGAGCGGGTGAACACGGAGATCGCCATCTGACGCGCGGTCGGCAAAGCCTGGTTGTCGCTCTGAGGCTCGTTGGCGATGAACACGGTCCCGGGGGGGCCGACGGCGGTGAAGTACGCCGCCTGTCCGGGCAGGAATCGCCAGCCGGCCACCGCGTGCACCGAGAAACCCCCGCCGCGCGCCAGGCGTGTCTCGTGGGCGAGGCCTCCGAACGACCCCGCCGCCCCGTACAGCGTGACCGCCGGCGCGCTCGGGCGGCCAAGCCACAGCGCGAGCAGAAGGCTCGCGAGGGCACCGATCACCACGACGATGGCAGCGATGGCGCGACCGCGAGCTCGCCGAGGAGCGCGGCGGCTCAGGCGCTCACCCGGCGCATCCGCACGACGCAGTTCCAGGTCGCGAATTCGCGGATCACCGGGATGTCGACGATGAAGCGGAGCCGCGGCCAGTACCGCGGCTCGGTCCGGACGACCTCGAGGCCGGGGCGCGAGCGCACGAAGCGAAGCATCGGTCCAATGTGGACCGGCCACAGGGTGTGCCCGACCAGGTTCTTCGGTGCCTGCCCGTCGTGGCGGCGACGGTAGAGACGAAGCCCCAGCCGGGGTCCGAGCAGGTGATACGGCGTCATGTCGTGGCCTCCCCACGGCGAGAACCAGTTCGTCCAGGACAGATACGCCCAGCCGCCGGGGCGGAGCACGCGTTCGATCTCGGTGATCACGCGGCGTGGCTCGGGGGTGTGCTCGAGCATGTTGGAGGCGAAAACGCCGTCGAGGCTCTCGGGCTCGAGCGGCAGGTTCATGGCATCGCCGATGATCGCGCCCTTGGGCGGCTCGCCGTGGAGGCGGAGCTCCTGCTCGGAGTAGTCGACCGGCAGCACGTCGGCGCCGCGGGCGCGCAGCGCCCGGGTGTAGTAGCCCGGGCCGCACCCGACGTCAAGGATGCGCTGCCCGGCCAGGGGGCCGAACCACCGCTCGAGGTCCGCCGCCGCTCGCGCCGCGAGCTCGCCGTAGAACGGCGCCGGGTCGCTGCGTTCGTCGCGCCATAGGCGACAGAGCCGCCACATCGACGCCTGCCCGGCCGGTCCGCCGCTCGCCGCGGCCTCGCCCGGCGGCGGGCTGACGCTTGCCCCCGGTGGGGTGATTTGATCGCTGGACACTGTCACGGGTTGCCTCCTAAGGGTCTCGGGGGTACGCTGCGGGCGCCTCACGGCTACCCAGGCTCAACGGGCTCCAGATCGCCTACCGCGTGGTCGAGCAGCATCTCGGCGTCGGCCTGGCTGAGGTCGCGCGCCCGGAGCGAGAGTGTTGCCTGGCCGCCCTCCACTTCGCTGGCTCCGAACGAGACCGCGGAGCGACCGTGGACGACGGGGAACAGCGCCAGCTGCTCGACCCCGGGCAGCTTCGCGCGCCCCAGGTTGGAGACGAGCAGCGAGTCGGAGAAGCGTGTGGCGATCGGCGCCAGCAGTCGCAGAAGCCGGGGCGCGAACACCATCTCGGGTGGCACGTCGTCGCTGCGCAGAGCGCGGTGCACGGCCGGGGCAACCCGATCGCCGGCGTCCAGATCGATCCGGCGGTAGCTGGCAAAGTTGCCGATCGCCGCGGGACCGCCGCGGGCGATCGACAGCCCGATCCGGCGCCAGGGACGGCCGTGGCGCGCGTTGTGCGCCCCGGCGGCGGCGACGCACGCCTGGGCGATGCGCCCGGTGAACAGTCCGTGGACGCTCAGCTCCCGGATCGCGAACGATTCCCGTGCAGGACGGGGTGACGATGGAGCGACAGCGTCGGCGGGCCGGAGCAGACGGCGAAGCGGATCGCGCAGGCTCGAGCGCTCCGTGACCGCGGGGAGCGCATCGGAGCGTGGCGGGAGTGGTTGCCCGAGCAGCGCGCCGATGATCGCGAGCAACCCGCGCCCATCGAACGCCGCATGGTGAGCCGCGAAGGCGAGCCGGCGGCGGTCGCGATCGATGGTGATCCGCAGCGGCGGCTCCTGGCCGAGAGCGAACCGCCGCACGAGCGCGGGCGAGCGCAGCGGGTCGCCGTCGACGAGAAGTGGCCTCGACAGTCCTCCGGGTTGCCAGCGACCGTTCTGCCAACGCGCGCGGACGATCGGCACAACATCGCTGATGGCCTCGAGACGACGCTCGACCGCAGCCGTCAGTCCCGGCGACGGCTCCGCCAAGCTGACCAGGATCACCGCGATCCAAGACGTGCGCTGGTCGGGATGGTGAAGGATCGCGCGCTCTCGGGTCGACGCCGCGCGGCCAGCCGATGGGCGTGGCATCACGAGCTTTGCTCCGAGGTCGTCTGCCGCAGCTTCGCGCGGCCGGGCACGCTCAGCTGCGCGGCCAGGACGGCGGCGAAGGCAATGCCGGCGAGGGTCTGCGCGATCGCGCCGAACGTGCCGTGGTGCTCGGGCGGGTAGGGCACCACGTGCACGGCGACGAGGATTCCGGCGGCGAGCAGCGCCAGCCCGGCCGCCGCCGGCAGCAGTTCCCGTCGCCGCCGGGCCATCCAGGCCAGCGGCGCCAGGCCGATCAGCGCCGGCCAGCTGAGCAGGGCGACGGCCACGACGATCGCCGCCGCGGTCAGCAGGAGGCTCCAGCGACCGGCCACGACCGCTGGCCGGGCTACCGTCTCGGCGTCCTGCCAGCGCCGCCGGGCGGGAAGGACGGTGAGGGCGAGGAGCCCGAGCACGAGCCCGGCGCCGACGAGCAGCCCAATCTGGAAGGCGTGGTTCGGGCCATAGGTGAGCCGGACGACGCCGGCGGCTCCGGCCGGCACGCCGAACCCCTGCTCCCAGCCCTCGAGCCGTACCGGCGCCAGTCGTCGGCCGTTCAGCGTGGCCTGCCAGCCCGTGTTGAAGTTCTCCCGCACCGCCAGGTAGCTCGCCGGACCGGCGCCGAGCCGTACCTCGCGGGCGTCGGGTCCCCGGCGCAACACCGAAGCCGCGCGCGCCGGGGGGGCCGAGCCGGCGACCTCTGCCGTCGGCGCGACCGTCATCTGGCTGATCGTGAACGCGCCTGACGGGCTGAGGACCCAGTGGGTGCCGGCGGAAAGCGCGACGCTCTGATTTGGCGTGCAGACGGAGAACGGGATCGCGTCCGGGGCCGAGACCGCGCCGGCGGTGGTGCTCACCCGGGTGGCGAGCTTATGGCCGTCGACGGTCACCGGGGGTCCCTGGCCACAGGGAAGGTCAAGCTTGCGGCCCGGCGGAATCGGGATGACCGCGAGCGAGCGCAGGGCTGGGAAGTCCAACTCCGCCACGCCGACCGGAAGCCGAACCCGGGTGCCGGACTGGGTGTTCGTGTAGCGCACGGCGACCGCGGGGAACGTGACGGTGATCCGGTCGGTGCGCAGCGGCTGGAAGCGAGCAAGTCCTCCGTTCGGCGCCACCGGGACGGTTCGGCTGCCCTGCCGGCTCGAGATCCGCAGGAGGGTCGGCGGAGCGGCCAACCCGCCGGCCGGCGCCACGCGGACCGAGGCCAGCGTCCGGGCGCCGCTCCAGCGCAGCGAGAGCGACGGGTGGGGATCGGCCGCGGCGGGTACCGGCGAGACCCGCTGGCCCTGGTTCACCTCCGCCGGGCCGGCGACGCCCGGAGCCGATGGAGAGGCCGACGGAAGAGCGCTCCACGGAGCGGCCACCCACGCGGTCTGGGTGCTGCCGTCGACGGCATTGCCGGGGCGGAAGTTCGGCAGCTGATCCCAGCTCGAGCTCGCGCTGACCTGAATGCCGCGGCTGTGGGTGAGCAGGCGATCGAGCGCCGTCCCCGGAGTGGGCAGGACGGTGCCGGTGATCTTCATCCGCGCGGCGGCCGGCAGCTGGATGACGCGGGCCAGCTGCGTCTCGGGGTCGCGGCGCAGAAGGTTCTGCGGATCGGCGGTCTGGCGGGTGAAGTCGAAGGTCGGCGTGACGCCCGCCGCCGCGGCGCTCGAGGAGAGGGCGGACTCTTCGGGCGGCTGCACGTACCGCGTGGCGCTCACGCCCGGGACGATCACGTCGCGCAGCCCGGCGGTGGCCCCGCCGCGGGTCTGGCCGGTGACCGACGCCAAAGTCACGCGGACGAAGCTGGTCGGGCCCATCGGCGCCGGTACCGTCTGCACCGACTGGTCGGGCCTCACCGCGGTAGTGAGCGAGCCCGTCCGGGTGGTGACCGTGATGCGGCGGACGATCGGGCGCCACGGGCCGTCCTCGAGCAGGCGCACGCCGATGTGCGAGAGCGACACCGGCTTGGTGAGGTTCGCCTGCACCCACTGGCCGGCGGAGGTGCCGACGGTTCCGGGAGCCCAGGCGGTGGCGGGGTCGCCGTCGAATGCGTTGCTCGGGGCGAGCTCTGGCAGCTGCAGAAGCCACGAGCCATAGGAAGAAGCAGTCACGCTGGCGATGTCGCCGCGGTAGACCGCCACCGCCTGCTCGGCGCCGGGCGTCGCCGGGGCGACCTGAAGATTTGGGTTTCCGGGGGCGCGCTCGTTCGGCTGCAGGGTGTAGGAGAAGTTGGAATGGGCGAGCCCGAAGTCGAGCCCCTGCCGCCGCGACGCATCGGAAACGATCCAGCGCTCCTCCGGGATGGAGGCGCCCTGGGGCACGTCAACCGCCTGCACGACCGCGCGTGAGCCGAGCTGGCCGCGCTCGGCGAGCTGTGGCAGGGACTCCGGTCCGCCACTGAGCGCGACCGCGCCCGCCTGCGGATAGGCCTGCACCAGCGAGGCGCCGCCCGGCACGGCGAACACCTCGAGCGACGGCACCTGCCGCTGCGCCTTCGGCAGCTCGAGCGACGCCAGCCCTGATTCGCTCGCCCGGGCCGCCCCAAACGCGGCCACCGGCCGCAGGCCTCCGGCGCGCAGCGCCGCGACGACGCGCGCCGGCGATGGCGAATCGGTCTGCTGCCAGTCCAGGTCGTTGCGAGCCACGACGTAGGCGATCCCGGCCCGGGAAAGCACCTCTCCGAGGTGCGGCGAGACCTGATCGTCGACGACCTCGGCTTCGATGGCGTCGAGCAGCTGAGTGCTGGCGATGCCTCCGAGGGGCAGAAGGTTGCGGACCGCCCACGTGGTGGTAGCGAGCGGCTCGAGCGGCTCATCCATCGGCCGGCCCCAGTCGTACTCGCCGAACCCCGAAGCGGGCATCAACAGCGTGCGGCTGGCCGCGGCCTGCGTACTCATCCAGTCCGCCAGCCGGTACCAGTACGCCGGGACGGACTGGAATGATCCGCGGCCGGCGAGGTTGCCCTGCCACAACGGCAGAACGGGCACGGTCAGCGCCAGAGCGAGGACGCCGGCGCTCGCCGCCCATCGCACGCGGGCGCGGGTCAGCCTGCCGAGGAGGTAGACCGTCCCGAGCGCCAGCGGCAAGGTGACGACGGGCTCGAACTTGTCGGTGTTGCGGAAGGCGGCCAGGGCGCCGCCGAGGAGCGACTGCACCGCCGGTCCGGCGACGCCAGACGCCGGCCCGGCGTACCCGGCGCCGACGCAGAGCACGCCGACGGCGAACGCGCCGACGAGAAACGTTCGCTCGGGCAGCCTGCGACAGGCCAGGCCGGCCGCGCCGGCCGCGGCAAGCCCGGCGGTGGCCAGGATCGCCAGTGGCGTGGTGGCGAGGCTCCACCCCGCCGGCACCCAGGCCTGCCCGAGATGCAGGTAAGACAGCCAGTCCGGCGTGCCTCGGAGCACCTCGAGCGCGGAGGTGGTCGCCTGCGTGGTGGCGGAGGTTTCCGTGAAGCGGACGAAGTTCAGGCCCGAGTGTCCTTGGAAGACCAGCGCCACCGCCCACCACGTGCAGGCGAGGGCGACCGCCCCCAGCCACCACAGGATCAGCGCGCGTCGGGCCCGGGAGCGCTGCCGGGTGAGCAGATACAGCGCCGGCAGCAGCAGGACACCGAGCGTGCCGGCGGCGTTGACGGCGCCCATGGCGAACACGGCCACGCCGGACCGGCCGGCGGCGCGCCGCGGGGAGCCGGCGCGCGAGGCGCGAATCAGCGGCAGCAACGCCCACGGCGCCAGCGCGGCCGGGATCACCCCGGCCGAGGTGGAGGCGAGCTGTCCGACGATGAACGGCGACAGCCCATAGATGAGGCCGGCGAGCACGCAGCCCGTCGGCGAGCCGATGCGCAGCGCGCCGGCTACGCGTGTGGTCCCCCAGACGGCGCACGAGACCAGCACGGCCAGCCACACGCGCTGGGCGATCCACATCGGGACGCCGATCCCCGCCGCACCGGCGAAGAATGGCCCCATCGGGAAGAGGTATCCAACCGCCTGGTTTTGGACCTGTCCGAAGGCCGAGCTCGCGTCCCAGAGGTTGAGCGAGCGGGTCAGGAACCGTCCGGGGGCGACGAACAGGTCGAGCTTGGTGTCGGCGAGGATGTGCCCCGGCGCCACGCCGAAGCAGGCGGCGGTGATGATCAGGCACGCGCCAGCCAGCAGCAGGTTCGAGAGGCGAGTGGGCGGGTCGGCGGCCGGAGGTGCTCCGGGCGACACCGTGGCGGTGGGCGATCGGCGACTGCACACCGCCTGCGCCAGCCGCAGGCGGCCGGGCGTCGCGTCGGCAACGGCGGCCGGGGCAGTCGCGCCGGCGCCGTCGGCTGCGTCCGCGTCGCCAGTCGCGGTTCCGGCCGGGCTTTTGAGCAGCGCGTACAGGCCGCCGCCGAGGGCGAGCAGCTGCGCCAGGAGGACGGCATCCGCGAGCTGCGCCTGGTCGGGGCGGAGCGCCATCGCCACGGCCGACAACGCGAGGACGGCCAAGAGA
Source organism: Solirubrobacterales bacterium (assembly GCA_019240655.1). Taxonomy (GTDB): domain Bacteria; phylum Actinomycetota; class Thermoleophilia; order Solirubrobacterales; family Solirubrobacteraceae; genus Palsa-465. The sequence continues at coordinate 15,205 of JAFAXX010000006.1, read as the reverse complement.
GCAGCCGCCCACGGCCGCCGGGCGCCGCGCGCGACCGCCATGCTGACCACCGTCGAGGTCACCCCGGCGACGGCCATGGCCAGGGCGAGCGGGCCGAGCACGCTCAGCGCCGGCTCGCCGTGGCGCAGCAGCGCCGGCAGGAGCGGTCGCGCCGCCACCAGCACCGCGGCGCCGACCAACCCGACGGCGAAGGTCGCCGCGACGGGGGCGAGCAGCCGAAGCCTCGAGGTCGTCCGCAGCGTCGACGCGACGGCGACCCAGCTGAGCGCGAACAGGGCGAAGTAGATGCCCTTGGACGGCAGCGCGGCCGCGGCGTAGTGGTCGGCGCCGGGGCCGAGGACGCGGCGGCTGAGCAGCACGTCGGCGTTGATCACCACGGCGAGCACGCTCACGGCGAGGATGTAGGCGGCGCTCGAGCCGGCAACAGCAGCCGCTCGCGGGCGCCCGGCCGGTGGGCGCAGCGCCGCCAGTGGCAGCGCCGACGCGAGCACGAGAGCCGCGGCGACGCCCGTGGCGCCCCACGCGAGTCCGAGCAGGACGCCGGCGAGGAGCCGGCAGGAGGCGTCGATGCCGAAGCTCGCGCTCGCCCGTCCCAGCTGCTGCTCGCCGATGAACGACCCACGCGCACTGCCCAGCGCACTGGCGAGCGGGAGCTGAAACGCGGCAAGCGCGACCGCCGTCACCGGGAGCTTCAGCACGTGGGCGAGGGCGGGACTGACCACGAGCAGGCCGGCGGCCAGCGCCATGACCAGGCGTGGCGGCCGGAGCGTGAGGTCGGGGCCAGGACGACCGGCGGCGGCGGTGGCCCTGAGCTGGATCGCGCCGGGGGGCACGGCGAGCACGTACGACAATCCGAGCACGGCCGAGACCGCGGCGAGGCCTCCCGCGGGCAGGTGCGGTGAGAGCAGCGCCAGGGCGAGGAAGGTTGCGCATCCCACGGCCAGCGAGCTGAACCAGAACATGGCGACGCCGGCGGCGGCCCGGATGTCGATGCCACGCAGCGCGGACTGGCGAGTCTCGGCGACCGTGCTCACGGGAGCCTCCGGGTTGAGCGGCGTGGTGCCGCGGCTGCGCGCACCAGCGCGTCGAAGCGATCGACCGTCTGGGCCCAGCTGAACTCGCGGGCGCGAGCGAGGGCCGCCTGGCCGAGCTGCTCGCGCCGCTCGCCATCGCCGGCGAGCTCGAGCCAGCGCCGAACCAGCGCGTCCTCGTCATCGACGAGCACGCCGGTGACATCGCGCACCACCGCATCGCGGACGCCGGCGACATCGAAGGCAAGCGTCGGAGTGGCGTGGGCGGCCGCCTCCATCACTACGATGCCCCATCCCTCGTGCATGGCGGGGTGCACGAGCAGCCAGGCCGAGCTGAGCAGCCGCCGCTTCTCGGCCTCGGACACCGGACCGAGAACCTCGGCGCCCGGCCCGGCCGTCGCCTGCAAGCGCGCGAGCTCGGGACCGGCGCCGGCGATCACGAGCCGCCCGCCCACGCGGGGCCGCACGCGTTCCCAGGCGCGCAGCAGCAGGTCAAGGCGCTTGTGCGCCACGAGTCGCCCGAGCGCGACAAACAGCGGCTCGGGTGAGCGCACATGGCCGTTCTGCGCCGGGATGTCAACGCCGTTGACCATCACGGTGATCGAGCGCTGCGGCACGCCGATCTGGCCGAGCGCCGCGGCGGTCGACGGAGACATCGCGATGAACGGCGCCCGGCGGTAGACGACGGGCATGGCGCGCCGCTCGAGCGCCCACCCGACCGCGGCGACCGCGCGGTTGAAGCGCAGGCGCCACTGGGGACCATGAACGTGGTGGACGAGGCAGACCACCGGTGCGCGCGACCACAGCGGCGAGAAGAAGGGGACGCCGTTCTCGACGTCGACGATGACGTCGGCGCCGCGCGCGTGCCGCGCGTAGGCGAGCGGAGCGCGCAGATACTGACCGAACTCACCGCCGAGGTCGTGGGCCCGGTACGGATGGCGGCCCAGGGGTCCGCCGCACATCAGCGTGACGTCGTGGCCGCGCTCCACACAACCCTGGGCGAGGCGGTCGATCAGCACCTCCGAGCCGCCGGCCTGAGGATGAGCCAGGTCCCGCCAGGTCAGAAACGTGACGCGCAGCGGCCGGTCTGTCCCGCTCGAGCTCATCGGCGGATGGGGTCGGGGTGGGGGCGTCGGGCATGGCGCAGGCGGGCGCGGGCGATGTCGAGGGCCATGGTCATGGGGTCGCGCAGCATGCGGACCTTGCTGCCGTCGATGGCGGTCCATTTGACCGGGATCTCTTTGATCGTGTAGCCCAGCTTCGCGGCGAGCAGCAGGATCTCCACGTCGAAGCCGAACCCGTCGATGCGGCAGAGGTGAAACAGCACCTTCCCGGCGTCGGCGCGGAAGGCCTTGAAGCCGCATTGGGGGTCTGAGACCTCGATTCCGGTCAGCCGACGGGCATGCTGACGGAAGGCGTGATGCATGCCGTGGCGCAGCCGGGAGCGGCCGTGGACGACCGCGCCGGGCGCGGTCCGCGAGCCGACCACGACGTCGGCGTCGGTGAGGGCGCACAGCAGCTCGGCGGCCAGCGACAGCTCTGTGGCGAGGTCGGCGTCCATGAACAGGATCGTCTCGCCACGGGCGCCCGCCATCCCCAGCCGCACCGCCGCGCCCTTGCCGGCGTGCCAGGGGAGGCGCATGACGCGCGCGTTGGCGATCCCGCGCAGGTGGCGCTCGGCCACCTGCGCGGTGCCGTCGACGCTCCCGTCGTCGACCACGATCAGCTCGCTGCAGTCTCCCGGCGCCAGGAAGCGGTCGCCCAACAGCCGCGGCAGCGAATCCTCCAGCCGCGCGGCCTCGTTGTAGGCCGGCACGATCACGCTGACCGGCGGAACCTCCACCGGACTGGCGCTCACGGGCGACCGCGCCCGCTCACCGAACCGTCGCGCCCGTCGCGGGCCGGCCGCAGCCGGCCCGCTCTCCGTTTCTGGTTGCTCGGTCCAAACACGAGCGACAAACGACCATGTCGCGCTCAACGAGATTCCCTTTTCGTTGTTGAACAGAAGTCAACGACGAAGAGCCACGGCCAGACCCCCGCCGAAGCGGCCAGCGAACGCCTCCGGACACAGACGTTCACGGCCGCAAGCGGTGCAAAACTACCACGACCTATATAGATCTACACTTATATGTCATAACCGACTCATATCGCACGGACCCGGTTGCCCTTCTCCGGGGGTACGACCGCGTCCCGCCCGCGGTCGGGGAGGAGCTCGGGCGCCCGAGGGGTAAGTTGGTAGCTGAACATGGCCGAAGCGCCTGATCAGATGCCGGATCAAGAGGCCGAAGAGCCTCGCGAGCCCGTTCCGGTGGAGGAGCCGACGGGTCCGCTGACCCGGCGCAAGCTGATCTTCGGCGCGGTGTTCACCCTCGCCGCGCTGGGCGGTCTCTACTTCCTGGTCCCGAAGCTGGCCGGCCTGAATCAGACCTGGGGAAAGCTCAAACGAGGCGACCCGCTGTACCTGATCGTCGCGATGTTCTCCGAGCTCCTATCGGTCGCCGGCTATGCGCTGCTGTTTCGGACCATCTTCGCCCGTGACAACCCGCGGATCACCTGGCGCGCCAGCATCGAGATTCCGCTGGCCGGCATCGCGGCGATCCGGCTGCTCGCCGCGGCGGGGGCTGGCGGCGTGGCGGTGACGGTGTGGGCGGTTCGGCGCGCCGGGATGTCGACGCGTGTGATCGCCTGCCGGATGACCGCGATGTACGTGCTCCAGTACGGCGTCTACCTCGCGGCGCTCGTGGTCTGCGGCCTCGGCCTGCGCTACGGCCCGTTCACGGGCAGCGCGCCATTTCCGCTCACTGCCGTGCCGGCGTTCCTCAGCGCCGGCGCGATCGTGCTGGTCGCCAGCATGGGCCTCGTACCGGGCGACTTCGAGCGCCGGCTCGAGCAGATCGCCCAACGACGCGGCCGGATCGGCCGTATCGCGGCTCGCTTCGCGACCGCCCCGGCGATCGTGGGTACGGCCGTGCGGACGGTGATCACCCTGATTCGCGAACGCCGGATCGGCGTGCTCGGGGCGGTCGCCTACTGGGGGTTCGATATCGCCGTGCTCGGCCTGTCGTTCCGGGCCTTCGGGACCGCGGTCCCGGTCGCGGTCCTGGTGATGGGCTACTTCCTCGGCACGCTCGGCAGCCTGCTGCCGCTGCCAGGCGGCATCGGGGGAGTCGAGGGCGGGATGATCGGGGCGTTCGTGGCGTTCGGCGTCCCGGGCGGCAGCGCGGTGATCGGCGTGCTCGCCTACCGGGCGATCTCGTTCTGGCTGCCGACGCTGCCGGGCGTCCTCGGGTACCTCGCGCTGCGCAAGCGGGTGAACCGCTGGCAGCAGGAGGACGCCCGAGTCGCCGCCGCAAAGACCGTCGCCGCCTCCCCGGCCGGCAGCGGCTAGGCGCAGCGCGTCGATGGAGCGAAGCGGGGTGACCGGGCGGGCCGGGAGCGCGATCCTGCGAGGCGGCGTGTGGATCGGGACGATGCTGCGCGGCGAGGTCGTCAAGCGCGTGGGCGGCCCCGCCCGGGCGCGGGTGATCGCGCTGTTCGGCGCCGTGCTGGCGTTGAACGGCGCTGACACCGCGACCGTCGGCGCGGTCGCTCCTCAGCTGGAGCGCGCTCTCCACATCGGCAACACGAAGATCGGCCTGCTCAGCTCGATCGCGCTGCTCGTCGGCGCGGTGTTCACGATCCCGGTCGGGATGCTGGTTGACCGCGCCAAGCGGATGCCGATGCTGGCGATCAGCATCGTCCTGTGGAGCCTCGCCTCCCTGCTCAGCGCCTTCGCAGGCAGCTACTCGAGCCTGTTGCTCACCCGCCTGGTCCTCGGCGCCGTCACGGCGACGGCGGGCCCGGCGATCGCCTCGCTCACCGGCGACTACTTCCCGGCCTCCGAGCGCGGGCGGGTCTACGCGTACATCCTCGGGGGAGAGATCGCGGGAACGGCGGTCGGTTTCACCATCAGCGGCACGGTGGCCAGCCTGATCGACTGGCGGGCGGCGTTCGTACTGCTGGCCATCCCCGGCTTCTTCCTGGCTCGCGAGCTCTGGCGGACGGTGCCCGAGCCGCTGCGCGGCGGACAGAGCCGGCTGCAGCCGGGGGTCGCCGACCTCGACCAGGCGCTGGCGGCCGCGGTGTCGAAGGCCGAGGATCCCGACGAGCCGGCCGCCGACGAGCAGGACCTCGCCCGAGAGACGGTCAGGCAGCGGGGCGTCGAGGCCGATCCGCGGCTGGTCCTCAACCGGGACCCCGGCGAGATGCCGCTCACGATGGCGGTCCGCTACGTGCTGCTGATCCCGACCAACGTGATGCTGATCATCGGCTCCTCGCTCGGGTACTTCTTCCTCGCGGGGCTACAGACGTTCGCCGTCCTGTTCGTGCGGGGCCACTATCACACGAGCCAGGCCACCGCCACGCTCGTCCTGGGTGCGCTGGTCGCCGGCGCGATGATCGGAACGCTGGCCAGCGGCCGGATCACCGACATGATGGTGCGCCGCGGGGCGCTCGAAGCTCGCACCTGGATACCGGCCATCTGCTATCTGGGCGCGGCCGCGCTGCTCGTGCCCGGCGTCCTCGGCAGCAAGCTCACGCCGGCGCTGTGGTTCGACGTGGGCGGGGCGGCGCTGCTCTCGGCCGCCAATCCGCCGCTTGACGCCGCGCGCCTGGACATCATGCCGGCCGGCCTGTGGGGACGCGCGGAGAGCATCCGCACCGTGGTCCGCTCGCTGGCGCAAGCGCTGGCGCCGCTCGTCTTCGGGGCGCTCTCGCAGCTCATCGCCGGCATCCTCCCCGAGCAGACTCCGGTCGGCACCCACGCCGACGTCGCCTCGGCAGCGAGCGCCGCCCGCGGACTCGAGATCACATTCCTGATCATGCTGAGCACCCTCGCCGCGGCAGGCGTGTTCCTCGGTCGCGCGAGCCATACGTATTCGGAGGACGTCGCCACCGCGGCGGCCTCGCAGCAGAGGCTGGCGGAGGCGGGCGCCCGGCACCAGCCGGCCGCGGGCTGACCGCCGGCCGGATCGGCTACCGTCCGACGCCGTCATGCCCGCACGCGCCAAGGTTGTCCTCCTTCCCGGCGACGGGATCGGCCCCGAGATAACCGACGTGACGGTGCAGCTGCTCGACGCGCTCGGGGTCGAGGTCGAGTACGAGCGGCACCAGTTCGGGGGCGCGTCGATCGATGCCCACGGGACGGCGTTGACCGACGAGACCCTCGACGCGTGCCGGCGCGCCGACGCCGTCCTGCTCGCGGCGGTCGGCGGGCCGAAGTGGGATACCACCGATCCGGCGCGGCCGCGCCCCGAGCAGGGGCTGCTGGGGCTGAGGAAAGGCCTCGGTCTGTTCGCCAACCTCCGACCGGTGCGGCCGCCGCCCGCGCTGTATGACGCCAGCCCGCTCAAACGGGAGGTGATCGAGCGCACCGATCTGCTCGTGGTCCGAGAGCTGACGGGCGGGATCTACTTCGGTGAGAAGACCCGCACAGCGGACTCGGCCTCGGATAACTGCCTGTACACGCGCGGAGAGATCGAGCGGATCACCCGGGTCGCGTTCGGCGCCGCCCGCTCACGGGTGACCAGCGTCGACAAGGCCAACGTGCTCGAGACCAGCCGCCTGTGGCGGGAGGTCGTGAGGGAGGTGCACTCACGGGAATTCCCGCACATCGAGCTCGAGCATCTGCTGGTCGACAGCGCGGCGATGCGCCTGATCGCGGCGCCGCGCCATTTCGAGGTGATCTTGACCGAGAACATGTTCGGGGACATCCTCAGCGACGAGGCGGCGATGCTGACCGGCTCGATCGGGATGCTGCCGAGCGCGTCCCTTGGATCCGACGGTGCGCCCGGACTGTTCGAGCCGGTGCACGGCTCGGCGCCGGACATCGCCGGCACGGGCGCCGCCAATCCGCTGGCGATGTTTCTCTCGGCGGCGATGATGCTGCGCCACGGGCTGGCTATGGACGCCCAGGCGGCGGCGGTAGAATCGGCCGTCGATCGGGCGCTGGCCGACGGGCTGCGCACGGCCGACCTGGGGGGCAGCGCCACGACGGCCGATGCAGCCCGGGCAGTCCTGCAACACATCTAAGGAGCTCTCGTGGAACAAGCGGACCTCATCTGGCGGAACGGAGAGATGGTCGCCTGGGAGGACGCCAAGGTCCACGTACTCACTCACGGGCTGCACTACGGCACCGGCGTGTTCGAGGGCATCCGGGCGTATGAGACCGAACGGGGGACGGCGATCTTCCGTCACCGCGACCACCTCGACCGCCTGTTCAAATCGGCGGAGCTGTATTACATGCCGGTTCCCTACACCCTCGAGGAGCTCCGCGCGGCCACTCACGAGCTGATCCTGGCCAACGAGCTCCGGGAGTGCTACATCCGCCCGATTGTCTTCCGGGGCTACGGGCAGATGGGGCTCTACCCGCTCGATGCGCCGGTCGAGGTCTCGATCGCGGTGTGGCCGTGGGGCGCGTATCTGGGCGAGGAGTCCAAGCAGCACGGCGTGCGCGCCAAGGTGGCGAGCTGGCGGCGTATCCCGCATGACGCGCTGATCCCGCACGCGAAGGCGAGCGGGCAGTACCTCAACAGCGTCCTAGCGAAGATCGAGGCCTCGAAGGCCGGCTACCAGGAGGCGATCCTGCTCGACGCGCACGGCTTCGTGTGCGAGGGCTCCGGCGAGAACATCTTTGTCGTGCAGGGCGGCGAGATCGTCACCCCGCCGCAGACCGCCGGGATACTCGACGGCATCAACCGTAAGTCGATTCTCCGGATCGCGCGGGATCTCGGCCACCAAGTGACCGAACGTGATCTGGCCCGGGCCGAGCTCTATCTGGCCGACGAGGTGTTCCTGTCCGGCACTGCCGCGGAACTCGTCCCCGTCAGGGAGATCGACGACCACGTGATCGGAGGCGGCGAGCGCGGGCCCGTCACCCGGGAGCTCCAGCAGGTGTTCGACGACGCGCTGCACGGCCGGGACGGGCGCTACGGCGAGTGGCTGGACGTGGTCGAAGTGCCCTCGAAAGCGCTCTAGCGCCAGCGCGCCATCGATGACCGAGATCGAGCTCTACGACACCACGCTGCGCGACGGGATGCAGGGCGAGGGAATGTCGCTCTCGGCCGAGGAGAAGGTGCGGGTCGCCCATCGCCTCGACGAGCTCGGGATCGATGTGATCGAAGCCGGGTTCCCCAGCTCCAACCCCAAGGAGCTCGAGCTGTTCGGGCTGCTCGCCGAGGAGAGCTTCGCCCACGCGGAGGTGGCGGCATTCGGGATGACGCGTCGCCGCGAGCTCGCCGCAGATCGCGATCCGGCGCTGCGCGTGCTCGCCGATTGCTTTGCGCCGGTGTGCACGCTGGTCGGCAAGACGTGGGCGCTTCACCTCGAGAAGGTGGTCAAGGTCGACCGCGAGGAGAACCTGCGGATGATCGGCGATTCGGTTGCCTTCCTGGTCGCCCGCGGCAAGCGCGTGATCTACGACGCCGAGCACTTCTTCGACGGCTACGCCGACGATCCCGACTATGCCCTGCGGTGCCTGCGGGCGGCGGCACAGGCGGGGGCGGAGACCGTGACCTGCTGTGACACCAACGGCGGGCGCCTGCCTCACGAGATCGCCCTCGCGATGGCCGAGGTCCTCGCGGCGCTCGCCGGCGACGGCGTCCGAGTCGGGATCCACTGCCACGACGACGCCGGCTGCGGGGTGGCCAACTCGCTCTCGGCCGTACGTCAGGGCGCCACCCACGTGCAGGGGACGATCAACGGCTACGGCGAGCGGTGCGGCAACGCCAACCTGGTGACGATCATCCCGAACCTGCAGCTGAAGCTCGGCTATGAGTGCTTGAGCGACGCGCAACTGGCCGCACTCGCGCCGACGGCCCACTTCCTGGCCGAGCTGCTCAACTTCACCCCGGATCCCGACCAGCCCTACGTGGGGCGAAACGCTTTTGCACACAAGGGCGGCATGCACGTGGCCGGCGTCAACGCCGACCCGTCCACGTTCGAGCACGTCGATCCAGCGGTGGTCGGCAACCGCCGGGAGCTGCTGGTTTCCGAGCTCTCCGGCAAGGGCACGGTGCACGCGCGCGCGCGCGACGCCGGCATCGAGCTCGATGACGAGGAGGCCGCGCGCCTGGTCGATCAGGTCAAGGAGCGCGAGCACCGTGGCTATCACTACGAGGCGGCAGACGGCTCGTTCGAGCTGCTGCTCCGCAAGGAGACCGGCGACTACGAGCCGCTCTTCCGGCTCGAATCGTGGCGGGCGATCGTCGAGAAGCGAGCCGACGGCCGGGTCGAGACCGAGGCGACGATCAAGGTGTGGGTCGGCGGCGAGCGCTACGTCCGCACGGCGGAGGGCAACGGCCCCGTTCACGCGCTCGACCGGGCGCTGCGGGAGGCGCTGTGTGAAATCCACCCCCACCTGCGCGAAATCGACCTGGTGAACTTCAAGGTGAGGATCCTCGACGAGACCAAGGGCACCGGGGCGATCACCCGTGTGCTGATCGACGCCTCCGACGGTGAGCAGGTGTGGGGTTCGATCGGCGTATCGGAGAACGTCATCGAGGCTTCGTGGGAGGCGCTGGTGGATTCGCTCGAGTACGGAATGCAGGGCGCCGGGCGGCCGGTTCACGGCGAGGCGCCCGCGCCGAGCTCGTGACGCCGACCGAACTGGACACCATCCCGCTTGCCCAGCCGGTGCTGGGGGCTCGGGAGGAGGAGCTCGTGCTCGAGGTGCTGCGTTCCGGCCGGCTCTCGCTTGGGTCGCTGCTCGAGCGTTTCGAGCGGGCGTTCGCCGCCCAGGTCGGCGCGGGACACGCGAGCGCGGTATCGAGCGGCACGGCGGGGCTGCACCTGGCCCTGCGGTCGGTCGGGGTGAGCGACGGCGACGAGGTGATCACCAGTCCGTTCTCGTTCGTGGCCAGCGCCAACGTGGCGGTCTACGAGCGCGCCCGCCCGGTGTTCGCCGATATCGACCCGGTGACGCTGAACCTCGACCCGAACGCCGCCGCGGCGGCGGTGAGCGAACGCACGGCCGCGCTGCTGCCGGTGCACATCTTCGGCTACCCGGTTGCGCTCGCGCCGTTCGAGCGGCTCGGGCTGCCGATCGTGGAGGACGCCTGCGAGGCGCTCGGCGCGGTACATGCGGACGGCACCCCGGTGGGGGGAAGTGGTCACCCGGCGGCGTTCGGCTTTTACGCCAACAAGCAGCTGACCACGGGCGAGGGCGGCATGGTCACGATCGGCGACGGCGCGTTGAAGGAGCGGATCGACTCGGAGCGCAACCAGGGGCGGGCGCCGAACCTGGACTGGCTCGACCACGATCGCCTCGGCTTCAACTACCGCCTGAGCGAGCTCGCCTGCGCGCTCGGCCTCGCGCAGCTCGAGCGTCTGGAGGCGATGCTGGCCGCGCGCGCGCGGGTGGCCGCGCGGTATGGCGAGGCGCTCGACGAGATCGAGGGACTCGCGCTGCCGTGCCCGGAGGAGGGCGGGGCGCGGCGTGGCTGGTTCGTCTACGTGGTCCAGCTGCCGCGCCGCTCCGACCGCGACACGGTGGTCGGGGAGCTCGCGGCCCGGGGGATCCCGAGCAAGCCGTACTTCCCGGCCGTTCACCTGATGAGCTACTACCGCGAGCGGTTCGCCCACCGCGAGGGCGAGTTCCCCGTGTGCGAGGACGTGGCCGCGCGATCGCTCGCGCTGCCGTTCTTCCCCGCGATGAGCGAAGGCCAGGTGGAGCGGGTGGCGGAGACCCTGCGGGCGGTGCTCGAGCCTTGATGTCCCGCTTCGGGGAGCCGCAGCACGACGACTTCCGGGCCCTGAACGACTCGATCGCCTACGACCGGCGCCTCGGGCCCTATGACGTCGAGCAGTCACGCGCGCACGCCGCGATGCTGGCCAGCCGGGGCATCATCACCGAGGCCGAGCGCGACCAGCTGCACGCCGGCCTGGCGCAGATCGCGGGGGAGCTCCGAGACGGCTCTTTCCCGTTTTCGCCCGCCGACGAGGACATCCACATGGCGATCGAGCGGCGGCTGACCGAGATCGCCGGCACGGTGGGCGGGAAGCTCCACACCGCGCGCTCGCGCAACGACCAGGTGGCCACCGACATGGCGATGTTCGTCCGCGCGCACGCCCAGCGCGCGATCGAGCGGATCGAGTCGCTGGCCGCGACGCTGCTGGCTCAGGCCGAGGCGCATCTCGACTGGCCGCTCCCCGGCTACACGCACCTGCAGCGTGCGCAGCCCGTGTACCTGAGCCACCATTTGCTGGCCTACGTGTGGATGCTCGTGCGCGACCGGCGCCGGTTCGCCGCGGTGCTCGAGGCGAGCAGCTGGATGCCGCTCGGAGCGGGCGCCCTGGCCGGGGTCAACTTCGATACCGACCGGCGGTTGGTGGCGCGCGAGCTCGGCTTCTCCCACGTCTCGCCCAACTCGATCGACGCCGTCTCCAACCGCGACTTCGTGCTCGATTACCTGGCCGCGGCGGGCACCTGCGCCACCCACCTCTCGCGGCTGGGCGCCGAGGTCGTGCTGTGGTCGAGCGAGGAGTTCGGCTTCTGCGAGGTCTCGGACGCGTGGGCGTCTGGCTCCTCGATCATGCCGCAGAAGAAGAATCCCGACGCGGCGGAGCTGCTCCGGGCCAAGGCGCCCCGTTTGGTCGCGCACGCGAGCGCCCTGCACGGAGTCCTGCACGCCCTTCCGCTTACCTACAACAAGGATCTCCAGGAGGACAAGGAGCACCTGTTCGACGCGGTCGACACGCTCGAGCTGAGCCTCGCCGCCGCGCAGGGCATGCTCGCCTCGATCACCTTTCGCCGTGAGCGCCTCGCCGCGACGGCGAACGACGAATTCCTCGCCGCCACCGACATCGCCGACCTCCTGGTACGGCGCGGGATGCCGTTCCGTGAGGCCCACGGGATCGTCGCCGGCCTCGTCCGTAGCGCGCTGCGGCAGGGCAAGGCGCTCTCGGCGTTGACCGAGGAAGAGCTCCACGCCCAGTCCCCGCTCCTCGACCAGGAGTTCTACGCCGTTCTGCGCGACGGCGCCTGGCTCGAGTCGAAGGTCTCCGAGGGCGGCACCAGCCTGGGCCGGGTGCGCGAGCAGCTGGAGCGGGCCCGGACGGCGATCGAACGTCGGTGAGGCGAGCGTTCTACGAGCGGCCGGTGCTCGAGGTCGCGCGCGACCTCGTCGGCTGCGTGGTCACGCATCAGGGCTGCTCCGGCGTGATCGTCGAGACGGAGGCCTACCACGACTCCGAGCCGGCCTGTCACGCCTTCGTCGGGCTGACGGCGCGCACGCGCACCCTGTTCGGACCGCCGGGTCGGGCCTACGTGTACCGCTCCTACGGCGTGCACGCGCTTCTGAACGCGGTGTGCGAGCCCGCGGGGGTCGGCGCCGCGGTGCTGATCCGAGCGCTCGAGCCGGCGGAGGGGATCGACCTGATGCGCCAGCGCCGGGGAGTCGAGCGGCTGCCCAGGCTGTGCTCGGGGCCGGGCAACCTCACACAGGCACTCGGGATCACGCTGGCCGACAACGACGGCGACCTGGCGCGTGGGCCGGTGGTGATCTCGGGGCGGCCGGCGGCGTGGCGCTCGGTCGAGGTCGCGGTCGACCGGCGGATCGGCATCACCAAAGCGGTCGAGCTGCCATGGCGGTTCTGCGCCGCCGGGAGCCGGTTCCTGTCCCGGCCGGTCCGCGCGGTGGCTGCTCCGGGTGCGGTTCAGCCCTAGCGCGGCCGCTCGGCGCGCGTTCGGTCATCGGCCTCGCAGCGGGCGCGCTCGGCGGCGCGGACGGCTCACGGGCGCGCCGACGCAGCCTGTCTCGGCCTCAGTGGGGACTAGCATTGGCGCAGATGGCATCCGAGGTCTCCACGCCGGCGACGACGGCCGCCTGGTTGGCTCGGAACGCGGTCGACTGCCTACCGGCCGGGGGGCTCGAGCGAAAGCTCGCCGAGGGGCGGCCGCTGCGGGTCAAGCTCGGCATCGATCCCACCGCGCCCGACATTCACCTCGGCTTCACCGTGGTGCTCCAGAAGCTGCGGGAGTTCCAGGATCTCGGCCACCTCGTGGTGCTGATCGTGGGCGACTACACCGCTCGGGTCGGAGACCCGAGCGGCCGTTCGTCGACCCGGCCGGTGCTGGCGCCCGCGGAGATCGACGCCAACGCGCGCACCTTTCGCGCCCAGGCGCTCAGCGTCCTGTCGCCCGAGCGGCTCGAGGTGCGCTTCAACGGGGAATGGCTCGACATGAAGATGGAGGAGCTATTCGGGCTCGCCCGGACAGCCACAGTGGCGCAGCTGCTCGAGCGCGACGACTTCGCCAAGCGGTTCGCGGCACGGGAGCCGATCTCCGTCCTCGAGCTTCTGTACCCCCTGCTTCAGGGCTACGACTCGGCGGCGGTGCGGGCGGACGTGGAGCTCGGGGGCACCGACCAGAAGTTCAACCTGCTGCTCGGGCGCGATATCCAGCGCGCCTACGGCCAGCCCGAGCAGGTGATCCTGACCATGCCGTTGCTGACCGGGACCGACGGCGAGCGCAAGATGTCGAAGTCGTACGGCAACTACATCGGGGTGAGCGACCCACCGGCCGAGATGTACGGACGCACGCTCTCGATCCCCGACGCTTCCCTGACGCCGTGGTATGCGCTGCTCCTGGGTTCGATCCCGGATGGCTTGCCGGCCTCGCCCCGAGACGCCAAGCGGGCGCTGGCGCGAGCGCTGGTGGAGCGCTTCCACGGGGCGCGCGCCGCGCGCGACGCCGAGGCCGAGTTCGATCGCGTGTTCGTAGAGCGACGCGCTCCCGAGGAGATGCCGGTGGTTGACTGGAAGCCCGAGGCAGATGGCGTCGTCCACCTCCCGGCGCTGCTGTCCCGCGCGTTCGGCGTCTCGACCTCCGAGGCGCGGCGCTCGCTCGGCCAGGGCGGGGTGCGGATCGACGGCGCGCGGGTGGGGGAGGACGGATCGCTCGACGTGCCGGTTGCGGATATCGACGGGCGGGTCCTGCAGCTCGGCAAGCGGCGCTTCGCGCGCGTGCGCGTGGTCTCGTAGAGGCGGGTGCGGGCTCGTGGCCGTCCACGGCGGGATGTTGCGGCTCCAGACGCCGGGCAACGGCGAGATCGTCGACATCACCGCAGGGGTGGCGAGCGTCGTGCGGACCTCCGAGGTCGACCGCGGGGTAGCGAGCGTGTTCGCGACCGGCTCCACCGTCGGCGTGACGACGATGGAGTACGAGCCGGGGGGCGTACGCGACCTCCGGGCGCTGCTCGAGCGGCTGATCCCCACGCGCGGCGAGTATGAGCACAACCGATTGAACGGCGACACCAACGCCCACGCCCATCTCCGCGCCGCGGTGATCGGGCCCTCGGAGACGATCCCGGTGGTGGACGGGAGCCTCGTGCTGGGCACCTGGCAGCAGATCGTGCTGGTGGACTTCGACGATCGGCCGCGCCGGCGCGTCGTCACCGTCCAGGTCCTCTCCTAGACGTCGGAGGGACACGGCGACGGCGGACCCGCAAGTCCCGCGGACTCGGCCGCCGGCGGCGATGGCCCGGCCGCCGCGCCCGGCACTCCACGGCGGCCGCTGGTCGGCTACCATCCCTCTACGGAGGCTCTCGGTTCCGTCCAAAGAGGGCCTTCCAGGTGGGTCGGCTGCGCGCTATACTCATCTGTCCGCGCCAGAGTGGGGAAACCTGCCCTGGACGCCCTGGCGGGAAGGACCACCCTTCCCGGAGAGGTGCGACGGTCTTTGAAAACTCAACAGCATGCGCACCCTTCGACCGAACATCGGTCGGGGAGTGTGTCCAGGTTCGACGCCGTCGTCCGACGTGCCCTCTGCGAGGGCCGGCCGGCCGGCGGTGCCAAGATTGAAAGAACCCCGTCTTGCGTCCCGGGGCCCGTGGTGTACATCGGGCTCCCTCGTGTGGACGCGAGGGCCCGATCCCTCCAGGGACGGGCCCGGGTCCGCCCGCCGCGCTAGGTGGGCCGGAGTCCGCGAGTGGCGGACCGGACCTGACGACTCTTTGTGAATTCGCGGATGGCCTCGCGGCCATTCGCATCGCAGTTCTTCACGGAGAGTTTGATCCTGGCTCAGGACGAACGCTGGCGGCGTGCCTAACACATGCAAGTGGAGCGACGAACCAGGCTTCGGCCTGGGGCAAAGCCGCGAACGGGTGAGTAACACGTGGGTAACCTGCCCTGATGATTGG
>JAFAXX010000141.1 GCA_019240655.1 Solirubrobacterales bacterium | reverse complement strand
GTCCGTCGCCCCCCCGGGTACAGTCACACGATCAGACACCGTTGCGAGGACCGGTTGAGTCCGGGCTGACAGCCCTGGTCGGAGTGGTGAATCAGCCCACGCTCAGGGCGACGCCGGTACAGCGCCATCTCGAGCGCTGAGACGACGAGCTCTGAGCGCAGGTGATCGGCCATCGACCAGCCCACGATCAGTCGGGAGAACAGGTCCTGGACGTGCGCGAGGTACAGGAACCCCTCCCAGGTCGAGATGTAGGTGATGTCGGCCGACCAGGTCAGGTTCGGGCCGTTCGGGCGGAAGTCGCACAGATCCGGAGGGACGCGCAGCCCCGGCATCCGGATCGTCGTGCGCCGGCGCTTGCGCGGTAGAACCCCCGAGATACCCGCCGCGCGCATCAGGCGCTCCACCCGCTTGCGCCCGACATGGATCCCGTGCTCGAGCCGAAGCTCGGCATGGACGCGCCGGGCGCCGTAGGTGCCGTCCGAGGCGGCGTGGATCTGCTTGATCTTCTCGCTCAGCCACGCATCACTCAGGGCACGGTCTGACGGCGCGCGGCGTTCCCAGTCATGGAAGCTGGTGCGGTTCACACCCAGCGCCCGGCACATCAAGGAGACCGGAAAGTTCGCCTTCTCCGCCTGTATCAGCGAGAAGATCTCGCCTACGGCTCGCCGGTCTCCCGGGCGAAAAAAGCGGCTGCCTTCTTGAGGATCTCCCGCTCCATCCGCAGCGTCTGGTTCTCACGCCGCAGCCGGTGCAGCTCCTCACGCTCGTCCGTGCTCAGACCGTCCGGGCGCTTGCCCTCATCACGTTCGGCCTGCTTGATCCAGTTGCGCAGAGTGACGTCCGAGATCCCGAGATCCTCCGCGATCTGCCTTTGGCTCTTGCTCGAGATCCGAGCCAACTCGATCGCCTCCCGGCGAAACTCGTCCGGATACGGTGGTCTGGTCCGAGGCACTTCTCACCTCCTGGCCACCATCTTTCGACGGAAGCCCTCAGGTGTCCTCGAAACCGGGGGCACTCCACAAGCACATCCGCGGCTCTCGCAATCGCGGCAAAGCAGGGCTCTGCGCAGCTCGATCGCGGCGACCGGGCGAGCCGAGTCACTGCGAGTCTCGAGATTGGCGGGAGGGAGGTCTCGCGTGCCGCGGGTCTGGAGTCCTGCGTTTGCGTGGGCACGCACATCCGGGTGTTGGTCAGCAACGGACTCAAGACCGTGCGATCTTCGGTGAGACAGCTGGAGATGGCTCGTGTGCGGTCGGTGGCAGGGCCGAACCGTCCGGCTACCGTGCCCCCACCACGGCCAGGAGAACCAGCACGGCCCCACCCAGTTGCGGTAGTCCGAGGCGTTCGCCGAGAAGAAGTACGGCGAGTGTCACGCCGAATACGGGGATCAGGTTCAGCATGACCGCCACCCGCGACACCTGCATCTGACCGATCGCGGCGTTGAACAACGTGAACGGAACGGCGGTGCCCAGCACGCCGGCGGCCACAGCAGCGAGCACGTGAGCGGCGTCGACGTGGCCGAGATGACTTTCGCCGGCCGCGGCGCCGCCAAGCAGCAACGGCACGCTCAGTACAGCCGCCGCCAGCAGCTGCACGGCGGTGACTTCGATGGATCCGATGCCTTCGGTGAACTTCTTCTCCCCGACGTTGTAGCCGGCCGCGCTTGCTGCGCCGCCGAGGACGAGCGCGTCGCCGAGCCAGCCGCCGCCGCGCCCGGTCGTACCGAGCGCAACGAGCACGGCGCCGGCAAATCCGAGCGGCACCGCCGCTGCCGTGCGCGCGCTCATCCGCTCGCCGAGTACGAGCCGCCCAAGAAGCACGGTGGACGGGCTCTCGGTGGCCAGCAGGATCGCGCCATCGGCTGCGCCGGTCCGGCTGAGGCCTAGGTTGAACAACCCGAAGGCGAGCGCCGGCTCGATAGCGCCGAGAACAGCGAATGTCCGCCATCGGGTCGGGAGCCCGGGCAGGCCTCGGAGCAGGAGCCCGCCCCACATCAGCGCCGCCGCCGCGGTCAGCTCGATCCCTAACAGGTCGAGAGGGGCCAGCTGCTGGAGGCTGATCTTGGTCAGGACCGCGCTCAAACCCCAGCTCGCGGCCGCGGCGACCATCAAGGCGGCTCCGGCTGGTCGGCGTCCGGCGATCATGAGACCGGATGGGAGGTCGCGACGTGGTGGCTGGCCGGCGGGAGCTGGGACGTCATTAGCCGGCGAGGTCCGCGGTTGCGATCACGCGCTGGGGTCGGAGCCGCACCAGCAGCTCGCCCGGCACGGCATTGCGGCGGCCGAACTCCTCGGCTCGGTTGGCGCCCATGTACCGGCCGCCGATCGCGGTGGCGAAGCGCAGCAGCTCCTCGAGGTCCTCGCTCAACGTGACCTGGCCACGGATGTGGACGAACGCGTACGGGGCGACCTCCTCGTCGACGACCACCGCCGCGCGCGGATCGCGGCGGAGGTTCTGGCCCTTGACCGAGTCGCCCCATGTCGTGAACACCAACTCCTCGCCGTCGAGCACGAACCACACCGGCATCACGTGCGGTTGTCCGCCCGGCGCGCTGGTAGCGAGCTTGGCCGTGCGCGTGCCGTGGCTGAGGAAGGCACGGATCTCCTCGGGAGTCATCGTGCGGGGCATTCGTTCTCCTGTGATGGTCAAGCGCGGGATGTGGGCGCTGCGCGCGGAGCCCGACGGCGCTGCGCGCGCAGCTTTGGGGGCTGATTCAGCGGCCCAGTGAGTCGAGCGCGGCGAGCGCCTCATCCGGCTCCGCGCGCTGGGTGTAGTCGCCGTTCACGCTCACGAAGCGGACGATCCCCTCGCGGTCGACCACGAACACGGCCGGAGCAGGCAGGATCCAGCGGCCCTCGCCGTTGAACGTGTCCAGATCGGCCCCGCCGGCCTTGTACAGCTCATGCGCGGTGACCTCGTACTTGAGGCCGTAGGTGCCGATCACCGCGCCGCCCTCATCGGACAGCACCGGGAACTCGAGGCTGTGCTTCTCGGCCATCGTCAGCGAGTTGTCGGGGGTCTGGGGCGAGACGGCCACCAGCCGGGCGCCGTGCTGTGAGAAGTCAGCGGCGCGCAGCCCGAAGGTGCGCAGCATGACGTTGCAGTACGGACACCACTCGCCGCGGTAGAAGATGAGCACGACCGGCTCCTGCTCGAGCACGCCGGCGAGCGACACCGGGCGCCCCAGCTGGTCGAGAAGCGTGAAGTCCAGTGCCTTCTCGCCCACCTTCGGGGCCCGCGCCGCGTAATCCACCGCCGCCTGGTCGGCGCGGATGCGTCCAAATGCCTCCAACAGCTCCGCCGGCGCCTGCTCTGCCAGCCCGGCGTTTACCTCATCTCTTTGTGCTGCGAACGTTGGAGTCGTCGTCGTCACTTGAGTCCTTTCCTTTCTTGCCCTTGATCTAAGACCGCGACGCGGTGAGGGAATAGAAGTGCGTCCTGGGCGGCAGAATAGGAGCCTTTTTTTGGCGCGGCAATGCGTCAGGAGCGCAAATCGATAGCTGTTCAGCTCAACTTGGCGCCTATGGGTGAGCTGGACGGCGATATGCTGTGCTGGTGGACCCACTCGCCGACGTGTTCGACCTCAGCCGCGTCTCGTGCGGCGTGATGGCCCAGCTGATCGCGTATGAGCCGTGGGGCGTGACGATCGACCCGGTGCCTGGCGCCGCCTTTCACGCCGTAGTTGCGGGCGGCTGCTGGCTACGCATACCCGGCCGCGAGCCGCTGCATCTGATGCCCGGCGACGTCGTTCTGTTGCCTACCAACACGCCACACGAGCTGGTCTCGCAGGTCGACGCCCAGACCGAGTCGTTGGGGCGGTTCGAGACCGACGTTCCGCGCACGCGCGACGGCGACATGGTCATCCAGGGTTCCGGCGCCCGGACGCGCCTGCTCTGCGCGGCCTACGACTACGACCACGAGGTCGCCCACCCGCTGATGTCCCAACTGCCGCCGCTGCTCCATGTCCCGGCCGGGATGCCCGGCGACGACGGAGCCGTCGCCGCGACGCTACGGCTACTCGCACTCGAGCTCGGCGGCCGCCCGCCCGGCTCCCGAGCCGCGGTCGGACGGCTGATCGACGTCTTGCTGATCCATGTGATGCGCGCATGGCTGCGCATTCAGACCGACAACGCGGCCGATGGGTGGCTGCTCGCGCTGCGCGATCCGGTGGTGGCCCGGGCGATGAACGCCATCCACCACCAGCCCGACCGGCCCTGGACGATCGAGTCGCTGGCGCGCGAGGTCAGCGTCTCGCGCGCGACGCTCGCCCGCCGCTTCGCCCACCTCGTCGGCGAGACCCCGCCCGAATACCTGACGCGCTGGCGCATGGACCTCGCCGCCCAACGGCTGCGCGACACCGACGACACCGTCGCCGCGATCGCGGCCGCCGTCGGCTACCGCTCCGAATACTCCTTCTCCCGCGCCTTCACCCACCACCGCGGGCTCGCGCCCGGGCGCTACCGGCGCCACGCCCGCACACAAGCGCTCGCGGCCGCATAGAAGCTCGAACGCAGCCGCAACAACGGCGACATGCCAGAGCTTCGACGAGTAGCGCCCCCAACGCTGACTTCCCTACCCCGGTCCCCAGGGTTACGGGGCCGTCTTGAGCCGGGGCGGGCGCGCTGATCCGGCCGCCAGCCCGCACTTGCTTTCGCGCCAGCGCGGGCATTTCGCCCCCATGACCGACAGACGCGCAACGCGCGGCAAGCGCGGCCCGCCGGTCGGTTCGTTCATCGTCGCCGGCGTGCTACCCGCGTCTTCCCCCCAACCCGCGCGCGAAGCGGGAACGCTTCAAGTCCCGAAGGGGGACCTCCGCGCCACCGAATGCGGGGCTCCCATCGTGCCACGCCGGATGCCTGCCGAGTCCGTCGGCTGCCTCCCGCTGGTGGCGCGGCCGTGCGATCCTGCTGCCGCAATCGAGGCGAGACGAAGAGGAGGACCGTATGCCACGACAGATCATCACGACCGCGAACGCGCCGAGTTCGCCGCTCTGCAGCCAGGGGGTAAAGGCCGGCTCGCATGTTCTGGTCTCGGGCATCGTTGGTATCGACGCGAGCGCCGGCAAGCTCGCGGGAGAGACGATTCAAGAGCAAACGAGACAGGCGCTGATGAATTGCAAGGCCATCCTCGAGGCTGGCGGCGCTGAGCTCGACGATGTCATCGAGGTGGGCGTCCTGCTCACCGACCCCGGCGACTTCGCTGGCCTGAACGAGGAATACGCGCGCTGGTTCCCTTCCCAACCACAGACCCGCTACGTCGCCAAGCTCGGAGTTGATTTACCTGGATTGCTCGTCTCGATCCGAATGACTGCCTTCGTCGCATGAGCCTTCAGCCCAAGAACCACCACCACATCACGGATGGCCTCGAGTTGAAGGCGCTCGTTGGGAGCTCGGCGCGGTGGTCTCGATGGCTTCGGCGACGTCGTTCAGTTGCCGCGCGGGTGCTTGGCGGCTGCGCCGAAGCCCTTCGGTTCACGCAGCGCGATCCACAGCGCCTTCGATGCAGCCACCGTCTCGCCATCGGGCGTGGAGATGGCACAGGCGGAGTGTTGCTTGCGCCCTTCACAGCCCGTTCGCCAGGCCGTGATCACGAGCGGCTCGTTGGCGCGTATCGGTCTGTCGAGGCGGCCTGCCAGCTGCGCGAGAACGATCGGGTGCCCATCCAGATCGCACGCGAATGCCGTCGGGCAGTCCAGCGCGGCCCAGACGAACTCGGGCCGGACCGCTCCGTCCCCATCCGCCAGCCCGCGGTCAGGGCGCCACGTGCATGCGACGAGGCCATGGTCCTCAACGGGGCCATGGCCCTCAACGGGGCCTGGGAATAGCCGCAGCCCTTCTCCTGCGGCGCGGTTGGGACCGCATGCGAAGCACGTCGGGAACGGATGGTGCACGAATCCCATGCATCGTCGGCTGGCCTCCTGCGCGTCGTGGAAGCTGGGCGGTGGTGGTGGATCGAGGTCGAGCGCGGTCGGTTGGGCTTTGGCGACGATCGTCGTGCCGTCGCACAGCAGGAGAGATTCGTCGCCATCGCGCTCGATCGCGAGTGGACGATCGAGCGGAGGTGGTGAGCGCAGCGACACCTGCACGGCGCCGTCGAGCTCGCGGGCGAGCAGCCCGCAGGTGTAGCCGCCGTGGCCCGATCCGGGCGGGCCGTGAAAGCGCCGCTCGATCACGACTGTGTGACCGCTGATCGCGCTCATCGAGCCCTGCTCAGGGTCGAGGGCGCGGCCCCAGACTCTGCCCTGAGCAGCGGCTCGGCACTGGGCACGGGCTGCCGCCCTGAGGATGGGCCCCGAACGTGCGCCAATGAGCGCTCGCAGCTCGCTGACCGCCCCTAAGGCCGTCTCCGGGTCGCTGGCGCACGGGATCACGTTGAACACCGAGCACCCAGCCTCGACGTAGGGGTGGAGGAACTCCGCGACCTGCTCAGGACTGCCGAAGGGCGAATAGCGCTCGAACGGCTCGAACGGCATCTGATAGAAGCGCTGCATCTGGTCGGCAAGGTGCTCCCGTGCGGCGTCGCGCGCAGCCGCGAAACCGCACCAGACGTTGAGCCCATGTTCGAACGCGCGTGGCTCACGTCCGGCGCTGGCGGCTTGTTCGGCGATCTGCTCGACGACTGAGGCGAAACGTCGTGGTGAGACCCATATGCCCAGCCAGCCGTCGCCGAGTCTCGCCGCTCGGCTCACGGCGGCGTCGGATCGCCCGCCGACGATCAGCGGCACCGGCGGTGATGGCGCAGGCAGGATCAGCGCGTCCCGCAGCGCGAAGAACTCGCCATCGAACGTCACGCTGGTGCCGCCGGCGAGGCTGCGCACGACCCGGAGGCACTCGTCCATCCGCCGTCCACGCGTCCTGGGGTCCACGCCGCAGACCTCGATCTCGTGGCGGTCCTGCCCGCCGATTCCGACACCGAGCGTGAGCCGGCCGGGCGCGAGCTGTGCGATCGTCGCGAGCTGGCGGGCGGCAAGAACCGGGTGGCGCAACGCCAGCAGGTAGAGCCCGACATACACCGGCAGCTCAGCCTGGGCAGCGAGCACCCAGCTCGCTGTGATCAGCGCATCGGAGCCCGCGCCGACGAAGAAGCTCACATGGTCTCCGACGCATACGTGGTCGATGCCCCCCGTGGCCATCAGGCCGAGCGTTGCCCGCGAGTGATCCTGCCCGCCGCTTTGACCAAACGGGGGGAATGCCCCGACGCGGACCCTAGACATCGAGTTGACCTCTCCCGCCGACGCTGCCGGCTTTGTGCGCCCGGCCTTCGATCAGCGGTCGGACGATCGGTGGCATGGCGGGCCACTTCGCTTCACGGAAGTCCTCGAGCTCGAGCCCGCAGGCCGCGATCAGCTGCGCGGTGGCGCGGTTGCAGCGACAGCCCCGCGCGAACGCGCGCCATGGCCGTTCGAGGCGGTCCTGCCAGAAGGCGAGCGCCGGCGACTCGGAGCGCACGTGTTCGATGAACAACAGGCGACCGTCCGGACGCAACACCCGCGCGATCTCGCGCAGCGCGAGATCGGGAGCGTCGACCGTGCACAGCACGAACGTCGAGACGACCGTATCGACGGTCCCGTCGGCGAACGGGAGCCGCTCCGCGACGCCGTCGAGCACCCGCGCGGTTGGCCGACTGCGGCGCAACCGCTTCTCAAGCCGCGAGCGCATCGCTCCGTCCGGCTCGACCAAGACGAGATCGTCGAGGTCGTCGGGGTAGTGGCGCAGATTCAGCCCGGTGCCACCGCCGATCTCGACCGTCAGCCCGCAGGCCTGCGCGAGTAGCGCTTGGCGATGAGCGCGTAGGCCAACCCGCTCACCCACCCAAAGCACGGGGTCATAAATTGCGGCGAAGATGTGGGCCCAGACCGCCGAGCGGCGCCTCGCTGTGAGTTGTGCATTGCCGTTTTCCATCACGGCGAAGCTACGCCTACCTGTGCTGCGGCGCATCGCCCGCATCGGCCATTTCGGGGAAATGGCCCGTTCGGGTGATCGGTGGCTAGATGAGACCTAGCCGGGCCGCCTCGGCGACCGCCGCGGTACGCGATCCGCGCCCGAGCTTGTGACGGATGTTCGCGACGTGACGGTGCACGGTGTGCTCGCTCACGATTAGCTGCTCAGCGATTTCCCGGTCGCTCAACCCGCTCGCCACGAGCGCCAGCACCTCCCGCTCG
>JAFAXX010000085.1 GCA_019240655.1 Solirubrobacterales bacterium | reverse complement strand
AGGCGGCACGGGCGCCGGAGGGCCATTACGACGTGGTGATCATGGGCGGCGGGCTGGCCGGCGTGACGCTCTCGCTTCACCTCAAGCGGGAGCGGCCCGAGACGCGTGTGCTGCTAGTCGACAAGCGCGAGCGGCCGGCGCGTCCTGCACCAGCCGCGCACCACGCGCCACGAGGTCGTACTCCTCGATCCCCGGAATCACCTCGAGCGCCTGCGCCAGCGTCATCCCCTCGTCGGCGAACAGGCCGTCCGCCTCCCATTGCTCGGGCCTCAAGCTGACCATGAGCGGGTTGATCGGGCGGTGAGGATCCGGCGGCGCCGGCAGGTGCTTGGCACCCATGTGGAACGTCCACACGGCGATCGCCTTCATCACCTCGACCTTCTCCTTGGCCCGATCGATCATCGTGTCGAGATCCTGCGGCACACCGAGCTCGTGCTGGATCTCGATGAACTTCTGGAACTCGGTCGAGAGCACCGACACCCCCTCGAACTTGCGCTGGTCGATCTGGTGCCAGTCGCGATACAGGTCCTGCATCCGCCCGAGCAGCGGGATCGCGGTCTCGAACACGTCGACCACGTCGCCGAGGTCGTCGAGCTCCGTCATCTTGTCGTGCAGGTACAGGAATGCCAGTGTGGCGAAGTAGGCGAGGTTGTCGTACAGCAGCTTGGCCATCATCACCTGCGCGTTGCCGAACATCTGATACTGATCGCGGTAGACCGTGACCGTGGGGTCGAACAGCTGGTAGAAGAAGAAGCTGTAGAAGTCCATCCGCTCCTCGATGTCCTCCCCGTCCAGGTCACGGCACAGAAGGTCGCCCCCGAATGTGTTCAGGTAGGCGATGAAGTCGGACCCGGGCGAGTACAGCGGATCGATGAATGCGGCCGCCTCACCGGCCAGGAACCAGCGGTCCATAGAGAACACCTGGGATGAGCTGTACGAGAAGTCCTCTACGACCAAGAAGTCCTGGATCTCGTCGCGGCGGCGCTCCAGCTGCGCCGCGAGCTGTGGCTCGTGCTTGCGGAACCACGCGAACATCCTGTCGTACTCGTTCAGCTCAGTGAAGTCGTGGAACCGCGGATCCGACACGACGCCAATGCTGATCGGGCCGGTCGCGAGCCGGATCAGCCACACCCAGTAGCCCTGGCCGCACAGGTGCGTGGTCGCGTACGAGCGAACGCCCGGCTTCCACGTGCGCCCCAGCCACTCGGCGTCGTCGCTCCAGTCCTCGAAGTTCATGCCGCCCTTGAGCCGGAACCAGGCCGCGTTGATACGGTGGCCGGTCTCCGTGCCGAGGTCCAGTTTGCGCCGCAGCAGGTTGGATCGGCCCGTGGCGTCCACCACCCAGCGCGCCGCGACCGTTTTCGTCATCCCCTCGTGACTCAACGTCACCCGATGCTCTTCGGCGCCGAGCTCGACATCCCCGACCCGCCAGCCGCGGAACGCGTCCGCACCCCGCTCGAGCGCCCGGTCGAATAGCGCGTTCTCGAACACGCCGCGGTCGATCTGATGGGTATAGACGGCATAGTCGGTCGGCGGCGTGCAGAACTCCACGCGCTGTGTGATGTCGCTGTTATCGCCGGCCGGCAGGAAGAACCGCAGGCCGAGCTTGCGCAGCTGGTTCTGGTCGAGATGGTCGGCCATCGCGCAACGCGTGCGGTAGTAGTGGGCGCCGATTTCGACGCTCGACTCGCCCACCTTGAAGGCCGCCTCGGGGGCGGGCTCCGCGCGCTTGTCGGTGACAAGCACGCGGGTCTCGGGCCGGGCCAGCATCAGCTGGTTGGCCAGCGACAGCCCGGCGAGACCTCCGCCAAGGATCGCGACGTCGTAACGGTCGGCCGGAATCCGAACCGCCTTGATCTCCGGCATCGAAGCGGAGCGCCCACTCATTTCAAATACCCCGACTTTCCTTGTATGTCGTGTGCGTCGGTGTTGCTGTCAGTTGCCGCGCCCGAGCACCGGCAGCACATCGTCGGCGATGTGGTCGCCCGATCCGGAGCCGATGATGTTCTGATCGGCGTCGAGCACCAACCCTACCGCCTCGCGGTCGACACCCGTGAGCCCGAAGCTGTCGACCACCGAGCCCGACCAGTCCATCAGCATCACGATCACCTTCGAGGGATCCTCCGGTAGCGGCTTGCCAGCCGACTCGAGCGCCGACCGCTGCTCGGCCACGGCCTCCTCGTAGGCCTTCTTCAGCTGCTTCTTGACGATGATCCGCGCCGGCCGCGGGGCTGCCCGCAGGTCGGAGACGCTGACGATCTGCACCTGGTTGGCCCCCAGCCCCCGGCGGATCGCCAGCACGTTGTTGCGCAACTGGTCGGCACTGTCCTTGCCGCCGAACATGAGCACCATCGGCGCGCCCTTGAAGCTGCTGAGCGTGACCGAGTGACCGACCACGTGGTCGAGCGTGAAATCAGTCGCCTGCGCCGGCAGTTGCTGAATCGGCATAACGCGTCACCTCGCTACTTGTTGTGTAACAGTCAAATGAGTAAATTACTTGAAGTCATAAGCCATGTCTTTGACGTGCTGGCGCTTGCCGACGACCATCATCGCCGGCAGCACCACGTCCCTCACCGCGAGCGCCGCCGGTTTGTGCCAGCGGCTCAGCGCGGTCAGCGCGTGTGCAAGCTGCGCGGTCGCCGCCGCCCGCTTCATCCGCCTGCGCTCGTATTCCCGCAGCCCCGCAACGGGATCGCCGGAGCTCAGACAAGACCCGAGCACGACCGAATCCTCGATCGTCATGTTCGCTCCCTGCCCTACCGCGTTGGTCATCGGGTGCGCCGCATCGCCGAGCAGCGTCACTCGGCCTTCGCCCCACCGTTTCGTGGGCGGGCGATCGTACACGTCGCCGCGCATGATCGCCGCCTCGTCGGTGGCGGCGATGATCTCGGTGACCGGCGGGTGCCAGCCGGCGAACTTGGCCAGCACGGCCTCCCGCCGCCGGCCAGACGGGTCGCTGCCGCCAGGCTCGGTCGCGTAGATGCCCTCCCAGTACAACCGTCCCGCGCGGACGTGGTAGAAGAGAAAGCGAGCGCCCGGGCCCCAGATGACGCGGAACAGCCCTGGGCGGGTCTCGGGGCCGTCGTAGTGGCACAGCGACTGCCACGAGGCGTACTTGGCAAAGCGTAGCCGCTCCTCGCCGAACAGCCCGCGCCGCACCGCCGAGCGCAGCCCGTCGGCGCCGATCAGCACGTCTCCTCGCTCGCTCGAGCCGTCGGCAAACCGCGCCACCACCCCGTCAGCGGTCTGCTCGAACCGGGTGCACTCGTGGCCGAGTGAAAGCACGTCCGGCCTGACTCCTTCCACCAGTACCCGGTGCAGGTCGGGCCGCACCACCCCGACCGTCGGCGCGGCCACGAGCCGTTCCGTTTCACGCGGCGACCACGAGACGAGCAACTTGCCCCGCCAGTTGCGGAACTCGGCCGTGTCGACCGCCGCGGCCCGGCCGCCGAGCGCCTCGACTGGCTCGGCCAGCCCTAGCCGTTGGAGCCCGCGCATCCCGTTGTGCCAGACGTGGATCGCCCCGCCGACTTGGATCTTCTCGAGCGACTCCGCGCGCTCGAACACCCTCACCTCGACGCCGGCGCGCATCAGCGCGCGCGCGGCGGTCAACCCGCCGATGCCCGCTCCGATCACCAGTGCCCGCGTCACAACGGCTCCGCTACGGCCTTGAACTGGTCGCTCAACGCGCGCCGCGACAGCACCACCGAGTACAGCGCGTCGCGCAGCCGCACCCGCACCGGGTCGCGCCACGCGTTCAGGTCCGAAATGAAGCGCGAGTTGGTGACCAGCGGCGTCGTACGCTCGATCCGCCGCGCCTCGTACGCCCGCAAGACGGGACTCGGATCGCCGGCCGCCGCGCCGGCACCGCCGAGCATGCGGCCGAGCAGCACCCCGTCCTCGATCGCCTGGTTGCCGCCCTGGCTGGTGTTCGTCGTCATCGGATGCGCGGCGTCCCCGAGCAGCGTCACCCGGCCCCGGCCCCACTGCTTGACCGGCTTGCGGTCGTACACGGGCAGCCCGACGATCTGCTCTTCGGGCGTCATCTCGATCAGCGCTGGCGTGGGCGCCGGCCAATCCCCGAACTGGCGCAGCAGCTGTGCTTTGCGACCAGCCGGCTGGCCGCCGTTGGTCGCCGCGCCGTAGACCACGCACGCCCAGAACATCCGGCCGCCGCCAACTTGGTGTAGGACGGTTCGCGATCCGGGCCCGAAGGTGATCCGCTCGACGCCGTCGGGCAGCAGGCCGGCGGCGCCGTCGGCCAGCGTCTGCCACTGGACGTAGCCGGTGAAGTCGGGCCCGGCGGGCCCGAGCAGCTTGCTCCGGACGACCGAGCGCAGTCCGTCGGCGCCGACCAACACGTCGCCGCGCTCCTCGCGCCCATCGGCGAAGCGCGCCGTCACCCCGCGCCCGTCGTCCTCGAACTCGACCAGCCGCGAGTTCGTCTGCACCTTCGATGCTCCTGTCGCTTCGAACAGCAGACCCAGCAACTCGCCGCGGCCGATGCCGACGTCGAACGCACCGAGCCGCCGCGCGATGTCGCCGACCGGCCAGTGTGAGAGCGGTCGGCCCCGCCACGACCAGTATTCGGTGCGTTCGATCGGGGCGCCGAGCTCGCGCGCGGCCGCGTCGAGCCCGAGCTCGCGCAGCGCGCGGACGCCATTGGGCCAGATGTGAAAGCCGCCGCCGACCAGCGTCTTGCCAGGCTGCTCGGCCTGCTCGAACACCGCCACGTCAGCGCCGGCGGCACGGAGGGCCACGAACGCCGTCAGCCCTCCGATCCCACCCCCGACGACGAGCACCCGCATCGCTGCCGCTATCTCACCCCGGCCACGGCCGACGGCGACGCCTGCGCCGCGACCGGCGCAGCCGTCCAGCGGAACACCCACCCGCCGTACTTCCACTTGCTCGTCTCGATGGCCAGCAGCATCACGAGCTCACCCGCCTTCAGCCGCCCCGTCTTCCAGCCGTGGTCGAGCGCCAGGGGAACCGCCGCCGAGCCGGTCGCCCCGACCAGGCTCAGGTTCTCGAAGATCCGCGGCTCGAGCGCGATCCACTCCGACGTGAGCAGCCCGGCCTCGCGCAGCTCATCGGTCATATACTCGGCGTTGCCCTCGGGGATCAGGCACACGTCGATGGCGTCCGCCGCGACCCCGGCCGCGGCGACCGTCTCGCGCATTCCCTCGGTGAGCACGAACGGGGTGAAGCGGCCGCTCTCGACCACGTCGACGCGGAGGTCGACGAGGCGCTTGGCCGCCAGCTGCTCGTGGATCGGCTTGAAGGTGCCGCCGCCGATGACCTGCATGCCCGGTGGCCGGCCGCCGCCCACGCACGCGATCGCCGATCCGAGCACGCCCGCGTCGCCGGGACCGTCAGTGTCCTCCGCCCGCAGCACCATCGCGCCCGCGCCGTCGCCGAAGCTGTAGATCCCGAGCTTCTCCCGCATCCGCACGCGCTTCGGGTCCTGTCCGCGGAAGATCGGGACGATCAGCGGCGAGATCGCCTCCGAGCCGATTACGACGGCCGTCCGGTACTGGCCGCGCTCGAGGTACAGGCGAGCGATATCGAGTCCCTCCACCGCGCCCGCGCATCCGGATCGGAGCTCGACCGCGGCGCAGCTGCGCAACCCGAGCGCGTCCTGCACGAACGTGACGGTGGGCGGGAGGTGATAGTCGGGGCTGGCCGTCGAGAGCACCAGTAGGTCCACCTCGGCCGGGTCGACGTCGGCCAGCTCGAGCGCCTGTCTGGCGGCCTTGCCCGCCATCTCCGAGTTGGTCTCGAGCTGCTCGCCGGTTGTCGGATCGGCGATCCAGTGGCGCGTCAGCACCTGGAGTCCCGCGAGGATGTCGTCGGGAAGGCCTCCCGCCAGCCGCTCGAGGTGCTCGTTGGTGATGGGGTCGCCAGGGAGATAGGCGCCCGTGGCCAGCATTTTCACCTGTCTCAAAGCAGTCCCCCTACTGTCGCCGCACTGAATGACTCACCCACTTGCCCGCACGCGGCGACGGACTCTGTGTAATGCGTTCGATCCTAACCCGATGGCGTCGCCTGCGCAACCGTATCTATGAGACCGCGGCGGCCACGAATGACCCATAGCCGATCGCCCCCAGCGGGCCGCGGGTGTACATCAGCTTGTCCCAAGTCTTGCGCTTGGCCGGATACTCCGCCTCGGGGAAACCCGTCTCCACCCACTCGCTGATCTGCTTGTCAATCGGCCGGCTGAAGCCGAGCAGGATGACCGAGGTGGAGAACCAGAACGGGGCGCCAATCGCATACAGCCGCCTGGCCCGCGGTGACAGCCGCTTGCCCCCGAAGGCCAGCAGCGCCAGCGCGGCCAGCCCGCCAGTCGTGCCGAAGTACGGCATATAGCGGTCGGGCAGCTTCTTGAACAGCGCGCGATGGATCTTGGCCGACAGCTCCGGGGGCGCCGCGTCGAGCGCCGGTACCACCACGAGCATCTCGAACGTGTACGTCCCCTGCACCATGCCGCAACCAACGAGGTTGAGGAACTTCAGAAGGCTGACCACGTCCGTACACTCCCCCCTTTCGTTTGGCCCCTTTGTCGACATCCTATCCGGGCGGCCCCGCCAGGGGTGTGATATTTGCGTCGTCGAGATTTGCCCGGTCCGCCCGGCCCGGGGGATAAGCTACGCCCATGACCAAGGCGATCCTGGTCGGTGCGGGGATTGGAGGGCTGGCCGCGGCAACGGCCCTGAGCAAGACCGACGTTGAAGTAGTGTCCTTCGAACGAGCACGCAACCTCGCGACGGTCGAGCTCGGTGCCGGCATCACGCTCTGGCCGAACGCGATCATGGTGCTCGACAAGCTCGGCGTCGGCCAGGAGATCCGCGCCCGCGGGGCACCGCTGCACAGCTTCGAGCAGCGCACCCGGAGCGGCCGCCTGCTCGCGCGCTGGCCGATGGAGGAGATGGCCCGCCGCATCGGCGCGCCCGCGATCGGCATCGCTCGTCCTGACGTCCACGCCGTGCTCGCCCAGGCCGGCGGCTACGGAGTGCAGACGGGGACAGAGGTGACCGGGTTCATCGAGCGCGAGGACGCGGTCGAGGTCACGCTGGCCGATGGACGTGCCGAGCGCGGCGATGTGCTGATCGGAGCCGACGGGATCGAATCGACGGTGCGCGCCCAGCTGCTCGGCGCGACGCCTCCGCGGCACGCCGGCCTGGCGATCTGGCGCGCAAACCTGCCGATCGCGCCGGGCGTGCCCGTGCCCGATGTGGCGTTCATGCTCTTCTGGGGCACCGGCAAGAAGTTCGTCGTGTTCCATTCGGGGCCGCGTCAGCTGAGCTGGGAGGCGATCGTCCGCGCTGAGCGGGGCGGCAGCGACCCACCCGGGATGAGCAAGGACGTCGTGCTCACGTACTTCAAGCGCTTCGCCGACCCCGTGCGAACGCTGATCGAGGCCACCGACCCGAACGCCGTCTTCCGGACGGACGTAAGCGACCGCCCGCCCGACAAGCACTGGGGCCGCGGCCGCGTGACGCTGCTAGGCGACGCCGCCCACGCCATGACGTTCGCGGTCGGCCAGGGCGCGGCGCAGGCGCTCGAAGACACGATGGCCCTGGCCGCCCGCCTCGATCACACCCGCGACGTCATCGCCCCGCTGCGCGCCTACGAGGAGGCGCGCATGAAACGCTCGGCCAAGTTCCAGGGCCTGGCCTGGAGGCTCGCCCGCGCGGGCGCGTGGAAGGCTCCGCCCGCAGCGATCCTGCGCAACATCGTCCTCGCCACGTCGTCGCCGATGGTTTGGCGCGCGCAGTGCAAGGACATGACGCTGCCCGAGTACTGACCGCGGACGCGCGGGAGTACCAACCGACCTCAAAGGCCGGCCGGACGAGGCCCGCCCGGCCCCATGGACGCCGAGCGAAGCGAGGCCCAATATTCAGGCACTGGCCCGCTGCAGCACTTTGTCGAGCTTCTTCGGCGAGTCCGCCGCGAACGTCTCGACTTCGCGATCGATCTGGCGGACGAGACCGCTCAGGGTACGACCGGAACCAAGCTCGACGAAAGTGTCGGCGCCCTCGGAGGTCAGGGTGCGCACGCAGTCGACCCAGCGCACCGCGCTGGCGATCTGGGCGGTCAGCGCCTCGCGCACCTCGTCCGCGGTTGTCTTCAGCACGCCGCTGGCGTTGCCGACCATCGGCGTCTGCGGGTCGCTGAACGAAACGTCATCCATGGCCTGCGACATCTGCGCCTGCACCGGCTTCATCAGCTCGCTGTGGAAGGCGGCGCCGACCTGAAGGCGGAGTGCCCGCTCGGCCCCGGCCTCCTCGGCCAGGCGGAGCAGCTCGAGGACGGCCGACTCCTCGCCCGAGCAGACGATCTGCACCGGCGTGTTCAGGTTCGCGGGCGCCACCGACCCGGTGGCCGACGCCTGCGAGCACAGCTCTTCGACGCGCTCGGCCGGGAGCCCGACGATCGCCGCCATCGCGCCCGGCCGCTCGGACTGCACGTCGGCCATCAGCCGGCCGCGTCGCGCGACGAGCCGCATGCCGTCATCCACGCCAAGCGCGCCCGATGCCACCGCCGCGGTGTATTCGCCGAGGCTGTGACCGGCCACGTAGGTGGCGCGCAACCCCATCTCGCGCGCCACCTCGAGCACGGCCAGCGAGGTGGCGAAGAGCGCCGGCTGGGCGGCATCGGTCGACGTCAGCTTCTCGATCGGCCCTTCCAGGCAGAGCTCGCGGATCGGCAGCCCCGAGGCGGCATCGGCCGCCTCGAGGTAGCGGTCGAACACCTCGGGCCGCGCCGCCAGCAGGTCCGCGCCCATGCCGACCTTCTGCGAGCCCTGGCCCGGGAACAGGAACACCGTCTTGCCCATTTTCGCCACCCCCGTTTCAGTCTGCGCCGGACGGGCCGAGGACGATCGAGATGTTCGTGCCGCCGAGCGACATCGCGTTGACCAGTACAGGACCGCGCGGGCTGCGCTGCTCGTCGCCCTCGGCCCAGCCCTTGAGCGCGAGCGCCGCGCACAGCGACGCGCCAACGCCCATCGGCTCGCCGAGCCGCAGCTTCGGCGCGATCACCCGCACGCCCGAGCCGAGCAGCCGCTCGATCGCCTGACTTTCCGCCTCATCGGCCACGACCATACCGCAACGGTTGGCCCACACCGCAGCCACGGACGCAGGCTCCACGCCCGCGCGCTCGAGCGCGATCCGCATCGCCCGCTCGATCCCCGCGCCCTCGCGGTCGACGTGACCGATGCCGTGTGCGTCGGAGGAGATGCCGTAGCTGAGCACCTCGCCGTAGACCCGCGCACCGCGCGCCTGGGCATGGGTGAGCCGCTCGGCGACCAGCGCGACGCTCGCCTCGCCGAGCGCGAAACCATCGTCATCGGAGGCGCCGTTCGACAATACTCCGAGCTCCCTGTACGCCGTGATCACAGTGTCGGTGAGCGCGTCGGCGCCGAGGCAGACCATCGCGTCGGCGTGGTTGGCGCAGGAGAGGTCGGTCCCGTAGGCGATGGCCGAGGCGCCGGCGGCGTGCCCGGCGGTGACCGTCGACGTCGGCCCGGTTGTGCCGACCTTGATCGCCACCTGCCCGGTGGCTGCGTTGTAGACGGTGTTCGGGAAGATCGCCGGATTGGCGCCCGAGGCGCCCTCCACGACCACCGGCGCGGCGAATTCGACCATGCTCTCCATCGGGCCCACGCCGGTGCCGAGGATCGTGCCCACGCGCGTGCGGTTCTCGTCGGTCAGCTCGATTCCCGCATCGTGGAGCGCCAGCCGGGCCGCGATTATCGAGAACACCCCGAGCCGGTCGACCCGCTTGCGCTCCTTGGGGGCGAGGAAGTCCGAGGCAGTCAGGTCGACGCGCGCCACCTTCGTCCCGTCCTCGGTCGCCGTGCAGTCGCGGTCGCCCGCGTAGGCCTCCCACAAGGCGTTCACTTCCACGCCCGCGGAGGTCAGCGCCGAGATGCCGGTGATCACCACGCGGTCGCGCTCCGGCGCAGGTGGCGGCTCAGGCCGCGCGCCCGGGCGCGCGAACAGCACCGACGCATTAGCGCCTCCGAAGGCGAAGTTGTTTGACAGCGCAACTGCCAGCTCGGCCGGGCGCGACTGGTTGGGCACGTAGTCGAGGTCGCACTCGGGGTCGGGCTCGGTGAAGCTTGCCGTCGGCGGCAGCACCTGATCCTCGAGCGCCTTTACCGTGACGATCGCCTCGGCCGCTCCGGCGCCCCCGAGCAGGTGGCCGATCATCGACTTGGTCGAGCTGACCGCGGTGCTGTAGGCCGCATCATCGCCCAGCCCCACCTTGGTCGCCTTCGTCTCGGCCGGATCGTTCTTGGCCGTGCCGGTCCCGTGGCTGTTCACGTAGCCGACCTCGCTCGGCGAAACGCCGGCCTTGCGGAGCGCGGTCTGGATCGCGCGCGAGGCGCCTTTGCCCTCCGGGTGAGGCGCTGTCGGGTGATAGCCGTCGGCCGACAGCCCGTAGCCGATCACCTCGGCGAGGATCGGGGCGCCTTGCTCGCGGGCGGCGTCCTCGAGCATCAGCACCATCATGCCGCTGCCCTCGCCCAGCGACAGGCCGCTGCGATCGGCCGAGTAGGGCCGCGCGGGCTCGGGCGATAGCGACTCGAGCGAGTTGAACCCGGAGATCAGGATGTCGGACAGCGCGTCGGCGCCGCCGGTGAGCACCGCGTCGGCGTGGCCGTCGCGGATCAGCGCCGAGGCGTAGCCGATCGCGTTTGCGCTGGCCGCGCAGGCTGTGTCGATCGACATCACTGGACCCTTGAGATCGAACGCGCCGCTCAGCGCCTCGGCGATGGCCTGCGGCGTGACGAGCAGGACGAGCCGCGGGTCAGGGTGCTCGCCGCGCTCGCGCCGCAGCCACCACTCTTCCCCGGCGAGCAGCCCGGCGTTGCAGGTGCCGATCACGACGCCCCAGCGCTCGGGAGCGATCGGGCCGACGCCTACGCCGCAATTGCGCATCGCCTCCTCGGCCGCGCGTACCGTGAAATCGATCGCGCGATCGTGAAAGCCATCTGGGGTCAGATACTGGTGCTCGGGGGTGAAGTCGACCTTCACCTCGCCCGCCAGCCTGGTGCGATAGCCGTCCATCGACAGGTGCTTGACCTCACCGATCGCGACGCGACCGTTTCGCACGCCGTCCCAGTATTCCTCGAGTGTCGCCCCTTCCGGGGTGATCGCCCCCATGCCGGTCACGACCACCCGACTCTGTTTGTTACTCGCTGCCATCACTCACCTCTCTCAGACGCTCAGACGCTCAGACGCCGCGCATCGCGAGCGCAACGACTTGCCCCTCGACACCTCTGGCCAGCGCCAGCCCCAGCGGCACGCGCGCCTCGTGCGTCGCGCCAGTCACCCACTCGATCCCGTCACAGCCCGTGTCGACCGCCTCCAAGTTCAGGGTCGGCGGCAGTTGGCCGCGATCGGCGGCCAGCGCGACCACGGCCGCGTTGAGCGCGCCGGCGGCGGCCATCAGATGGCCGGTCGCGGGCTTGACCGAGCTGGCCAGGGGCGCTGCGCCGTTGCTGAGCGTACGCAGCGCGGCGGCCTCGCTGGCGTCGCCCAGGCGCGTGCCGCTGCCGTGGGTCGCCACGTAAGCCACGTCATCGGGGCTGGCGCCCGCCTCGCGGAGGGCGGCGCGCATCGCCTGCACGATCGGCCGTCCCTGAGGATCCGGCGTCACGTAGCGGCCGACGTCGGATGCGGCGCCGTAGCCCACGATCTCCCCGTACACGTGCGCGCCCCGCGCGCGCGCCGCCTCGAGCTCCTCGAGCACCAGGAACGCGCCGCCCTCGCCCAACACCGTGCCGTCGCGGTCGCGGTCGAACGGGCGGCAGGCGGCGGCGCCGAGGTCGTTGCGGCGCGTGGTCATCCCAAGCGCGTCGATCTTCGCCATGTTCCACCAGTTGACCGGCGCGTCGCCGCCGCCGGCCAGCGCAAGGTCGGCCTCGCCGCGGCGCACGGCCCGGTAGCCGCGGCCGATCGCGTGCAGCCCGGCCTCGGCCGTGCCGGCGAAGTACGTGTTCGAGCCGCGCATCGAGAACGCCTCGGACAGGTAGTGGAGCGCCGCGCCCTGCAGCCCCTGAAGGAAGAACAGCGGCGGCACGCCGCGCATAGCGATCTCGCCGAATCGCGCCGTGTCGACGACGCCGTCCTCATCGCGCGCCTCGAGCGCGACGTCGGTCAGCTCGTCGGGCACCGAGGTCTCCTTGCCGCCGGCGGCGAACGCCGCCGCCCGCCCGTCGACGTCGTCGGCGGGCTCGAGCATGGCGTCCTGCATCGCCAGCACCGCCGCCACCAAGGTCAGCACGTCGTGGCGGGTCATCGTGCGCAGCGAGCGGCGATGCTCGACGTAATCGCGTGGCTTGAACTCGCCGATCTCCGCCCCGAGCTGCGTACGCAGCGTGCTCGGATCATAGGAGGAGATCTCGCCCACGGCGCTGCGTGCGCCGACGAGCCCCTCCCACGTCGCCTCGGTCCCGATGCCGAGCGGCGTACAGAGTCCGACTCCGGTGATCGCGACGCGCCGTCCCACGCCTTACCCCACCCGCCGCGCGAGTAGCTTGCGCGCCCGCGTCACAACGTTGCCCTCGACGCTCACCTCGCCGGTCAGCGTCGCCTCGTCCTCGCCGAGGTCCTTGAGCTTGACGGTCAGCTCGAGTTGATCGCCCGGCTGCACGAAGTGGCGGAAGCCGACGCGCTCCGCGCCGGTCAGCCGCCACGGCCGTCCGGTCTCGTGCTCAAGCAGCGCGCCCGCGAGTGTGCCGAGACTCCCAAGGATCAGCACGCCGGGCAGCACGTTGAAGCGCGGGAAATGACTGTCGAAGATAGCCAGGGTGTTTGGCACGTTGCGCACGCCCACCGCCTCGCCGTCGGCGATGCGCACGATCCGGTCGAGCGTCGTCCATCGCCCGCCGAGATGCTGGCCGCCGAGCTCGGTGCCGGTCATCCGTCGAACCTCCGCAGGCACAGCGCACCATTCGTGCCACCGAACGCGAACCCGTTCGTCACCACCGTGCGCACCGGCATCTCGCGCGCCTGGTTGGGCACATAGTCGAGATCGCATTCGGGATCGGGCGTGTCGAGGTTGATCGTCGGC
>JAFAXX010000067.1 GCA_019240655.1 Solirubrobacterales bacterium | reverse complement strand
CTGTCACGCACGTCGCATACGAGGACGCACAGTCCTACGCGGACTGGGCCGGACGTGGGCTGCCCACCGAGGCCGAATGGGAATACGCCGCCCGCGGAGGAGTTGACCGTGCGGTGTTCGCGTGGGGCGACGAGGCGCGCCCGAACGGCGAGCTGATGGCCAACCATTGGCAGGGCGAGTTCCCGTGGCGCAACACCGGGGCGAAGGGCTGGCGTGGAACCACTCCCGTCGGCCTATTCCCTGCCAATGGCTACGGGCTCTATGACATGACCGGCAACGTCTGGGAATGGACGAGCGACTTGTACGCCACCTCTGGCGCCGGCTCAACTACCTCGCCCTGCTGCAGTCCTCCCTTGAACCCGCGCGTCGAGACGCCTGAGGCAAGGTACGACTCCGGCCAGCCCGGTGCCCACATTCCATGTCGCGTAATCAAAGGCGGCTCGCACCTGTGTGCTCCGAGCTATTGCCTGCGCTACCGTCCCGCGGCTCGTCAGCCGGAGGCGATCGACACCTCCACCAGCCACGTCGGCTTCCGCTGCATCCTTCGCACGGGCAGCTCCTGAAGTGTTGCTCGTTACGCGGCGCCCGCCTCGTTGCCGTAGAGGCGGCGAGGCCGTCGGGGTGAAGACGCCTCCACAGGCGATCGTTTGCGTCCTGCCGCCCGCCGGATAAGGGGCGGCGTGTCCTCGTCAGTTGGAGGCTCAGGGGTCACGGAACCAGGCGACGTCCGTTGAGCGTCCACCGCCGCGGCGGGTCCCGCGAACATGCCGCTGGACACCCATCCACCCAGAATCGCGGTCACGACAGCAGGAGGCCGCCGACCCCGAGGCCCCAGAAGGCGGAGGCGGGCCGGATGCCGTTGATCATCCCCAGAAGGAGGCGGCGGACGCCGTGTTACACAAAATGTCGATACACCCCTTGAAACAGCGGCGGAGCTCAGTTACTCTGCTGGTCAGCGTCGAGAGGATACCGCCATGATCACCACCAACGCACATACGCTCAGGGCAGACGCCTCCGGTGTCGTGCCGGCGATGGCCACCGGTGCGGCCCGTCTCCAGGTCGTCGGGCTTGTGGCCCTCCGTACCCTCGCGCAGACGCGCCCTCGCTGACTCGGCGCCGTAGCGCCAGACCGAGGGCCATCCGCCGGATCGCCCTTTTACTCGTCCCTCGCTGATAGTGAGGACGTACCGTCACGTGTCGACTCTGACAGACATGTGACAGTCACTCCGCACGCCTGACGGCGAGCGGGTACGGGACTGTGCCTGACAACCGCGCCGCCGGCGGCCGGCCGCGCCTGCTTGATTCACACACATCATCAATAACAGGAGGAACTCCGATGAGAGGAGAACCCCGGGCGGTCGACGCGCGCCTGTCGCCCGCCTTCCGGCGAGGACGCCGGTCCTCGTGGCGAACCACGCTGCGGCGAGGGCGCCGGGCCGCGGCGAAGGCGCAGCGGGTGGAGGTGATCGCCAGGCTGGCCGAGCAGGAGCGCCGTGCCCGGCGCGCCGGCGAATACATCTCCGAGCCGGGGCGGAAGCGTCCGTGGTGCTGACCGCGGCGCGTCCGCCTCGGGGAGAATGTCGCGACGATGCCGGTGGGAAAGGCGAGAACCGCGATGCCGGGAGCCATGGAGCCCGTGGTGGCGATCCACGGCGGCGCCGGAGACGGCGTGGACGCAAGCGCCGAGGAGGAGGCTTCCATCCGCGCGGCGCTCGAGGAAGCGCTCGCCGCGGCCGCTGACGCGCTCGGTCGCGGCGGTGAGGCCACCGACGCCGTGCAGGCGGCGGTCGTGGTGATGGAGAGCTGCGAGCTGTTCAACGCCGGCTGCGGCTCGGCCCTCTGCGCGGATGGCAGCGTCGAGATGAGCGCGGCGGTGATGCGGTCGGATCGGAGCGCCGGCGCCGTGGCCGCGGTCAAGCACTGCGAGCATCCGATCCTTGCCGCCGCCGCGGTGCTCGACTCGCCGCAGGTGCTAATGGTCGGCGAGGCGGCCGACGCGCTGGCGGCGAGCTGCGGCCTAGAGCAGCGGCCGTCCAAGTACTTCATCACCGCGCGCCAGCGAGCCCGCCTCCACGACCGCGACACCGCTCCCGATCACGCCACCGTGGGGGCGGTCTGCGTCGACCGCCGCGGACGCCTGGCGGCCGCGACGTCGACCGGCGGCATCCGCGGCCAGCCGCCGGGCCGGGTGGGGGACAGCCCGATCATCGGCGCCGGAACGTGGGCGGACGCCGGCGTCGCGGTCTCGTGCACGGGCGACGGCGAGGTGTTCGTCAGGTCCGGAGCGGCGCGCCAGATCGCCTTCGAGGCCGGGCGAGGAGTGCCGCTCGCGCAGGCGGCCGAGCGCGCGCTCGGAGACGTGGAGGAGCTCGGCGGCCGCGGTGGGCTGATCGCGGTCGACCGAGGCGGCCGCGTGGCGATGCCGTTCGTGACCCGGACGATGCCGCGCGGTACCTGGCGCGCCCGCGCCGGGACGAGCATCTGGCCCCGCTAGGCGGCGGCCCCCGTCTCGAGCCAGCGGGCCAGCGCGCTGCGGCCCGTCAGCGTCAGCGCGCCGTCGGCGGCGATCCAGTCCCGAATACGGAGCTCACGCACGAGCCCGAGCGCGTCGCTCGGGCCGGGCCCGTCACCGCGGGCGGCGAGCGCCTCGGTGCCGGGCTCGACCGTCCAGCGGCCGGAATCGAGCGCGGCCAGGGCCAGCCCCTGCTCCTCGGTGGGAAGATCGAGCGGGTGCGGGACCGCGCCGGATAGCGGATCCTCGGCGGCAGCCGGCTTGGCCGGCCGCGTCGGCGGCCCGCTCTGTGCCCGCAGCCAGTCGCCCGCCGACTGGACCCACTCTCGCGCCTGCAGCGGATCGACGCCGACCGACCCGACGATGTCGTCGACGTCGATGTGCTCGATCGCGCGCTCTACCGACTCACCGAGCTCACGGGCCCAGGAGCGGAACATTTCCTCGAAGCTGTCTTGATCTCCAAACATGGCTCCATGATGGCAGGCTCGCGGGCTCGCCGTTCAGGACTGGTCTGCGCTTCGCGCCGAGTGAGCCGGCCGACGCGCGGCCGGCTCACTCGGCGAGGCCGGATGTCGAGCGAGCCGTAGCCGTGCGGCCGGCTCACTCGGCGAGGCCCGATGTCGAGCGAGCGGTAGCCGCGCGGCCGGGCACTCCGGGCGCGGGCCGGCGGGAGGCCGTCGTGCCGCCCTCGCCGGCTCCGGCCAGTCCTGGCCCAGGCCGGCGCTGCGCCGACGGGGGCTGGGGGGCGCCAGCCCGCGGCAGCCAGGCCAGCCACCGCGGCAGGTACCACGCCCACTCCCCGAGCAGGGCCAGCGTGGCCGGCAGAAGGACGCCGCGGATCACCGTGGCGTCGATCAGGATCGCCGCCGCCAGACCGACGCCCATCTGCTTGAACTGGATCATCCGCAGCGTCCCGAAGATCGCGAACACCGCCACCATCACCACCGCGGCGCTGCTCACCACCCCGGCCGTGCTGCGGATTCCCTCGTCCACCGCCCGACGGGCGGGCAGGCCCCGGTCGACCGCCTCCTTGATCCGGGTGAGGATGAACACGTGGTAATCCATCGACAGCCCAAAGAGGACCACGAACAGGAAGAGCGGCAGCCACGAGGTGATCTCGCTGTGGCCGTGGACGCCGAGCAGCCCGTTCAGGTGGCCGTCCTGGAAGACGAGCACGAGTAGCCCGTAGGAGGCGGCAACCGAGAGCAGGTTGAGCGCGATCGCCTGGATCGGGATCACGAGCGAGCGGAATGTGA
Source organism: Solirubrobacterales bacterium (assembly GCA_019240655.1). Lineage (GTDB taxonomy): Bacteria > Actinomycetota > Thermoleophilia > Solirubrobacterales > Solirubrobacteraceae > Palsa-465. Next base: position 1,462 of record JAFAXX010000067.1, on the reverse strand, counting down.
ACAGCAGCAGCAGGAAGGCCATTCCGAGCACGAACGTGAACACGATGGCCAGGTGCGAGCTCATCACCGAGTTGAAGTCGGCCGTGCCGGCGGTCTCGCCGGTGACGCCCGCCTCGACGCCCGGCAGCGCGCCGATCGTGACCGGCACGAGCGCGCGCAGGCGGGCCAGCGCGGCGTTGGAGCGCGCGTCGGTCCCGTTCCCGGCGAGCGGGACGGAGATCGTCTCTACGCGATGGTCGCGGCTCTGCTCCACGGTGATTGGCTGCAGCAGCCCCGGTGTCGTTCGCGCCCGGGCGATCAGACGCGCGACCCCGCCCCGCACGGCCGACGCACGGACGTCGGTGGCCTGCACGCCCACCACGGCGGGGGACGAACCGCCGGGGAAGGCGGCCTCGATGCGGTCGTAGGTCCGCACGATCGGGATGTCCCGCGGCAGCGAGGAGGCTCCCGGGAGCGCGGTGCGCATGCTCAGCACCGGCAGCGCAACCGCCAGCAGCGCGGCCGCGCTCAGCGCGGCCGCCACTCCCGGCCGGCGCATGACCGGGCGCAGCAGCGCCTCCCACAGACGCGAGCCGCCGGCGCGCCGGCGGCCGAGGAGCGGCAGCCGGCCGCGCTCGATCCGCGAGCCGAGCGCGCTCATCAGGGCCGGCAGCACGGTCAGCGAACCGACCACGGCGACCGCAACGACCATGATCGTCCCCACGGCGAACGACGAGAACACCCGCGAGCCGGCGAAGAACATCCCGGCCATCGCGATCATCACGGTCAGCCCGCTGATCATCACCGCCCGGCCGGAGGTGGCCGCCGCGGCCAACAGCGCCGCCTGCTCGCCGGCGCCGGCCGCCCGCTCCTCGCGCTCCCGGCGCAGGTAGAACAGCGAGTAATCGACCCCGACGGCCAGCCCGATCAGCAGCACCACGGAGCTGATCGACCCGTCCATCGGCAGCAGGCGGGAAACCGCGGCCACGAGTCCGAGCGTGGCTCCCACGGCGGTCAGGCCGAGCAGCATCGGCAGCCCGGCGGCAACGAGCGAGCCGAAGGCGAGGAGCAGGATCCCGAGCGTGACGGGCAACGACAGCTTCTCGGCCCGAGCGAAGTCCTGGCCGAGCGACTTGTTCAGCGCCTGGTTGGCGCTGGCGTCGCCGAACTCCTCGATCCGCAGCGCCGGATGCGCGCGGGCGGCCGCCGCGGTCGCCGCCAGCAGCCGGTCGATGTCGCCGCGCTTGCCGAGCTCGAGGCCGACCAGCGCCGAGCGCCCGTCGCGGGAGACCGCGCCGTGGCCGCCCTCCAGTCCGGGCGCGTGCAGGTCGTACACGTAGGGAACCCGCGAGACGCGCGCCACCACGTCGCCGACGGCGGCCCGGAAGGCGGGGGAGGACGCCGTCTCGCCGTGGCGGCTCTGCACGAGGATGGTCTCGGTCGAGGACTCCGGCAGGTGGGCTCGGAGGAAGGTGTCGACGCG
>JAFAXX010000043.1 GCA_019240655.1 Solirubrobacterales bacterium | reverse complement strand
CGGGCGCGGGGCCGCCGCGCCGAGCCCCGCGAGGGCGCGGAACGCGTTCTCCCAGGCAAAGCCGCCAAGGCAGACGATCACCCGCACGCACTCGAGCAGCTCGAGCTCGCGGACCAGGTAGGGCAGGCAGTTCTCGCGCTCGGCGGGCAGCGGCCGGTTGGCCGGCGGGGCGCAGCGCACCGCGGCAGTGACGTAGCAGTCGCGTAGCGCGAGTCCGTCGTCGCGGGAGACCGACGTGGGCTGATTGGCGAAGGCCGCGCGCCACAGGGCGCCGAACAGCCAGTCCCCGGACCGGTCGCCGGTGAAGATCCTCCCGGTCCGGTTGCCGCCGTGCGCGGCCGGCGCGAGCCCGAGCACGAGCACCGAAGCCGCCGGATCTCCGAAGCCGGGCAGCGGCCGCCCCCAGTACTCCTCGCCGGCGAACGCGGCGCGCTTGACCGTGGCCACCTCCTCGCGCCAGGAGACGAGACGCGGGCAGCGCCGGCAGGAGACGACGTCCTCGGTGAGCGCGGCGAGGCTCACGGCGGGCAGCGGACCGCGATCAGGACTTGAACGCGGGCCAGGGTCACGGCGTGCTGGGGCCCGCGGTCAGGTCTTGAGCGCGCGCCCGTAGTGGCGCTCGTAGTAGTCGCGGTAGGCGCCGGAGCGAATCGGCTCCCACCACCAGGCGTTGTCTCGGTACCAGTCGACAGTGCGCGCGAGGCCTTCGTCGAAGCGCACCTGCGCCCGCCAGCCGAGCGCCTGTAGCTTCTCCGAGGAGAGTGAGTAGCGGCGGTCGTGGCCCGGACGGTCGGTGACGTACTCGATCAGGGACTCGTCCGCGCCGGTCAGCGCGAGGATCCGCTCGACTACGGCAAGGTTCTCGCACTCGTCAGGACCGCCGCAGTTGTAGGCCTCGCCCGGCATGCCGTACGCGAGCACGTGGCCGATCCCGCGCCCGAAGTCCTCCACGAACAGCCAGTTGCGGACGTTGCGGCCGTCGCCGTAGACCGGGAGCCGATCCCCGGCCAGCGCGTTGAGGATCATCAGCGGGATCAGCTTCTCGGGGTACTGATGCGGCCCGTAGTTGTTCGAACCGCGGCAGATCAGCGTCTCGAGCCCATGGGTGTGGAAATAGCTCGAGACGAGCAGGTCGGCCCCGGTCTTGGTCGCGCTGTACGGGCTCGAGGGCTGCAGCGGCGAGGCCTCGCTGAACGAGCCGTGCTCGATCGAGCCGTAGACCTCGTCGGTCGAGACCTGGAGGTAGCGCAGGCCGCGCTCGCGTGCCGCCTCGAGCAGGACGTGCGTGCCCTGCATGTTCGTGACGATGAACGCCTCGGGGCCCGAGATCGAGCGGTCGACGTGCGTCTCGGCGGCGAAGTTCACGATCGCGTCGCAGGCGGCGACCGCGTCGGCGACGGCCACCGGATCCTCGATCGCGCCGTGCACGAAGCGGATCTCCGCCGCGACGTCGTGCAGGTTCTCGCGCCGCCCGGCGTAGGTGAGCTTGTCGAGGACGGTGACCGCGTCGCCGTGCTCGCGGACCCGCAAGCGCACGAACGTCGAGCCGATGAACCCGGCGCCACCGCAGACCAGCAGCTTCATCGCGCCGGCACCGTCGCGGTCAGGTACTCGCTGAGTCCGTCGCGCCAGTGCGGCAGCTCTGGCGCCTCGCCGGGACGCTCGGTTCCGAGCACGCTGTAGGGCGGCCGCGGCGCCGGACGGCCGAGGTCCGCGGTGCGACCGCGCCGGACCTCGCAGGCCAGTCCGGCGGCGGCGATCGTCTCCCGGGCGAGGTCGTACCACGAGCACGCGCCTCTGCCGGCGACGTGGAGCACGCCGCGGGGCGGACGCGCCCGGGTGGCCAGAGCGACGAGGGCGGCCGCGAGGTGACCGGTGAACGTTGGGCATCCGACCTGATCGTCGACCACGGTCACCTCATCGCGCTCGGCGGCGAGCCGCAGCATGGTCGCCGGAAAGCACGGGCCGCCGGCCCCGAACAGCCACGAGGAGCGCACGATCGTGTGGCGCTCGGGCGACGCCGCCGTGACCGCCTGCTCGCCGGCCAGCTTCGAGCGCCCGTAGACCGAGAGCGGCGCGACGTGGTCGGATTCGACGTATCGCTCCCGCTTGCCGCCGTCGAACACGTAGTCGCTGGAGATATGAATGGTCCAGGCGCCGTGCGCGGCCGCGGTGCGAGCAACGTTGCCGGCGCCCTCGCCGTTGACAGCGAGCGCCGCGTCGGACGCGGACTCGGCGCCGTCCACGTCGGTCCAGGCCGCGCAGTTGATCACCGCATCGGGCGCGGCCTCGGCGAAGGTGCGCGCGAGCGCCCCGAGGTCGGTGATATCGAGCTCTCCCTGGGTCAGCCCGAGCACGTCGTGGCCGGCCCGGTTCGCCGCGGCGCAGACGTCCTGCCCGAGCATCCCCCCCGCGCCCGTGATCAGCAGTCGCATGCCCGCAGAGGGTAGACGGATGCTTGCGCTGCAGTCTGTGGCGGCGCTGCGGTCTGTGGCGGCCCTGCGGTCGACAGCTGCACGGTGAAGTGACCGGGCTGCCGGTGGTAGGGTCGCGGCATGGGCGAACGAACCGAATATCAGCACGGCACCTTCTCGTGGAGCGACCTGGCGACTACAGACCAGGAGGCCGCCAAGGTGTTCTACTGCGACCTCTTCGGCTGGGAGACGGTCGATTTCCCCGTCGGCGACGGGATCACGTACACGATGGCGCGGCTCGACGGCAAGGACGTCGCCGCGATCTCCCCGCAACCGCAGCAGCAGCGCGATGCCGGCGCCCCGCCGGCGTGGCAGACCTACATCACCGTGGACAGCGCCGATCGGGCGCTGGCGCGCGCCGGGGAGCTCGGCGCCACGATACATGCTCCCGCCTTTGACGTCATGGATCAGGGCAGGATGGGCGTGGCGCAGGACCCGCAGGGCGCCTACTTAGCGGTCTGGGAGCCGAAGGCGCACATCGGCGCCCGCCTGGTCAACGCCCCGGGCGCGCTCTCGTGGAACGAGCTCGCCACGCCGGACCTCGAAGCGGCGAGCCGGTTCTACGGCGAGCTGTTCGGGTGGACGTTCGAGGCGATGGAAGGGATGGAGATGCCCTACCGCGTGATCAGGAAGCGGGACGGCTCCAGCAACGGCGGCATGCGCCCGACGACCGAGAACGAGCCTCCCTACTGGCTGGTCTACTTCGGGACCGACAACATCGACAAGGCAATGGCCACGGCCGGCGAGCACGGCGGGACAGCGCTGATGGGCCCGATGGACATCGGCGCCGGCAAGATCGCCGCGATCCAGGATCCCCAGGGAGCCGTGTTCGCGCTGTTCGCCGGTAACTTCGACGCATAGCGGCTCGTCGCCGCGGCGGCCGCGACCGGCCGGCAATCGCCGGCCGGTACCGCGCCGGCGACGACCTCGTCATACTTTTCTCGTGCGCAGCGCGCTCCTCGTCCTGGCCATCGCGCTCAGCGCCTGCGGCGTTCAGCAGCAGCCGCCGCAGCGGCGCGCCACCCCTCCCGCGACGGTCGCCACACCGGCGCCTGACCAACCGATCGCTCCGCTGCCCCAAGGCCACCCCCAGGCTCTCGAGCCCGTCCCCGGCGCCGCGCCGTCCGTGAGTGCTCCCGCCGGCGCGGTGAGCGCTCCCGCCGGTCCCGCGAGCGTCAGCGTCGGCGGTGGTGGCGCGCTGGCTCAGCCGGTCTCCGACGCGGAGATCCGCCGAGAGCTCGCCGCCAGCGGGATGACCGCGAATCCCGGGCAGGCCACGCTGACGCCCGACGGGCTCGCGATCCCACCGGCCGACGCGCCTCCGGCCGTGCAGCAGATCATCGAGGCGGGCAACGAGATCGCGCACCTGCCGTACGTATGGGGCGGCGGCCACGCGACCTACGAGGACACCGGGTATGACTGCTCGGGCTCGATCAGCTTCGTCTTCGAGGCCGCCCACCTGCTGAGCTCGCCCGTCGTCTCGGGCGACTTGATGAACTGGGGCGCCGCCGGCCCGGGCAAGTGGATCACCGTCTTCGCCAACGCCGGCCATACGTTCATGTACGTAGCGGGGCTCCGCTTCGACACCGTGGCGCTGGCCGAGACCGGCTCACGCTGGTCAAGCCGCTCGGCCGACGAGCCGGATCTGACCACGTTCGCCGTACGGCATCCGCCGGGCCTGTGAGCTCGCGGCCTCGCCACCGCAAGCGGGGGTGGCTTCGCGCGGGCGGGCCGGCTCAGGGGAAACGGGGGAGCGGGCCGGCGCGCGCCAACCGGTGAGCCCGAGCTCAGCCGGCGGCCGCGGCCGCCGCCGGCTCAGCCGCGCCGTAGCTGACGAAATCCCGAGCGCGCACGAGCACGAGCGCGAGTGCCGAACCGACCAAGGCGACCACCGCGCCGACCAGGAGAATGTCGTTCATCGCCGAAGCGAAGGCGCCGTGAATCGCCTCGCTCGCGCGAACGCGCTCGGCCGGCGGAACCGCCGCGAGGAGGCCGGGCGTGCCGCCGCCGGCCACGGCATGGGCGATCTGCGCCGTGTGGCCGCTGATCGGCGTGCCGGCGAGCTTCGGCCCGAGGCCGCTCGCGATCGAGCTCTCGAAAATCGCCCCGAGTACCGCGATTCCCGTCGCCGTCCCCACCTGCCGGAAGGTGGAGTTGATCCCGGAGGCCATGCCGCTGCGCTGTGGCGGCACGACTCCGATCGCCGTGGAGGCCAGCGGAGGATTCACCATCCCCACTCCCGCGCCGGCCACGATGAACCCGGGCAGAAGCGCCGTCCAACCCGAGCCGGCGCCGAGGCCGCGCATCAGCAGCAGGCCAATGGCCACGAGCGCGAGCCCGCCGCTGAGCAGCAGCCGCACGGGCGCGCGCGCGGAGAGCTTCCCCGCGGCCGCGGAGACGAAGAACGCGACGACGGTCGTGGGCAGGAAGCGCAGACCGGTCTGCAACGGCGAGAGGCCGAGGATCGTCTGCAGGTACAGCGTCAGGTAGAGGAACATCGCGAACATCGAGGCCGACAGCGTGAACGCCACGATCGCGCCGCCGCCGAACGTCGGCTTGCGGAACAGCGAGACGTCGAACATCGCGTCGTCCTGGCGAAACTGCGAGGCCACGAACACGCAGAGCAGCACCGCGGACGCCGCCAGCAGCGACACGATCAGCGTGCTCCCCCAGCCTTCGGCGTTGCTGCGAATCACCGCGAACACGAGCAAGAAGAGCGCGCCGGTGAACGTCACCGTGCCGACCCAGTCCAGTCGGGTGCCCTCCGGGTTGCGCGACTCCCTGACCTTCAGGCGCGTCACGACGGCGGCCGCGATCCCGACCGGCACGTTGATGTAGAAGATCGAGGCCCAGCCGAGCCCCTCCGTCAGCACTCCGCCGAGCAGCGGGCCGACCGCGGCCGAGGCGGCGATCGTCGCGCCCCACACGCCGAACGCGGTGCCGCGGTCGCGGCCGTGGAATTCCTGGGCCAACAGCGCCAGCGAGGTCGAGAACATGATCGCCCCGCCGATCCCCTGCCCGGCGCGGGCGAGGATCAGGAACAGCGCGCTGGGCGCCAGCCCACACAGCAGCGAGGTCAGCGAGAACAGCGCGAGGCCACACGAGAACACCAGCCGGCGCCCGACCAAGTCGGCCAGCGAGCCGGCGGTAAGCAGAACTGAGGCGAGCGTCAGGGCATAGGCGTCGATCACCCACTGGATGTCGGAGAAGCTCGCATGGAGGTCGCTGGCGATCTTCGGCAGCGCGACATTCACGATCGTGATGTCGAGCAGCAGCATGAAGGTCGCCGTGCAGACGACGGTCAGCGTCCACCACTTACGATGCATCAGTAAGTGATGGTATTCGAGCAGCGGCGGAGCGGGGCAAGCTGAGCTCGTGATGCCCTGAGCAGCGCCCGCGAAACCCGGCCCGGCGGAGGGCGGGCCAGTGGCTGCGGCGCCGAGTCGGTACCGGACGAGTGAGGGGCCGCGCTCCGCCCCCTACGCCCGGCCGTAGACCGGGATCGCCGCCCCGCTGACCGGCGCGGAGTCGTCGGAGAGCAGGTGAGCGATCACCGCGGCGATCTCGGCCGGCTTCACCCACCGCTCGTGGTCGGCGTTCGGCATGGACGCCCGGTTGGCCGGAGTGTCGATCACGCTGGGCAGGATCGCGTTCGCGCGGACGCCGTCGGCCCGGTACTCCACCGCGACCGCCTGGGCGAAGGCGATCACGGCCGCCTTGGAGGCGATGTAGCCGGCGGCACCGGAGAACGGCGAGACCGCGGCGCGCGTGCCCACGCACACCAGCGATCCGCCGCCGTTTCGCACCAGCTCCGGCAGGGCGGCCTTGGTGACCAGGTAGGTCGGGCGCAGGTTGAGGCGGAACTGGCGCTCGAAGTCCTCGATCGGGGTCTCGCCGACCCGGCCTCCCGCGGCGAAGCCGCCGACGAGATTGACCACGCCGCGGACGGGAGCACCGGCGTGCCCGGTCGCCCGAGTAAGGACGTCCCGCACCGCCGCCGCCTCGAACAGATCGGCCCGCACGAGCTCGAGTCCGTCGCGGGTCTCGACGCGCTCGAGCTCGGGCTCGGCGATCCACGGCACGACGGCCCGCCAGCCATCATCGAGGAGGCGGCGGACGACCGCGGAGCCGAGCCCGCCGGTCCCTCCGGTGATGATCGCCGTGCGCTGCACAGGTGCCGTCCGCGAGCCACTCTATCTTCGGAGCGCGATGCAGGTACGGCAATTCTCAGACGGGTGTGAGGTTGCGCAGGCGCTCGTCGTACGCGAGGCGGAACTTCGCCGGCGGCGCGACGGAGGAGCTTACCTCCGGCTGCAGCTCGGCGACGCGACCGGGAGCGTCTCGGCGGTCATCGGCGAGGACGTCGGCAGGGCGCAGGAGCTGTGCGGCGTCGGCGAGGTCGTGTTCGTTCGCGGGCGCTGCGCGGGCGACGCCAGTCGCGGCGCGGAGGTGATCATCGACGCCGTCCGCGCGGCCGCGGAGGGTGAGTACCGGCAGGGGGATCTCCACGACGGGCCGGCGCGGGACCCCGGGCAGATGGAGGCCGACCTGCGCGAGCTGCTCGAGACGATCCAGAACCCGTACCTGGGCCGGCTGCTCGCGATGATGTTCGGTCCCGAATCGACGATCTGGGCGAACTACCGGGACGCGCCGGCGGCCAAGCGCTATCACCAGGCCTACCGGCACGGGCTGCTCGAGCACTGCCTGACCGTCGCGCAGGCGGTCAGCGCGATCTCGGCCACGTTCCCCGGCATCGACCGCGACGTGGCGGTGACCGGGGCGCTGCTGCACGACATCGGAAAGCTCGAGGCCTATGAGGTCCGGGGAGGCGCGATCTCGATGTCTGATCAGGGGCGCCTGTACGGCGAGATCTCGCTGGGCTACTACATGGTCCGCCGCACGATCGAGGGTCTCGACGGCTTCCCGCCCGAGCTGGCTCAGGCCGTGCTGCACATCATCCTCAGCCATCACGGCTCGCTCGAGCACGGCAGCCCGGTGGTCCCGTGCACGCGCGAGGCAACGCTGGTGCACATGATCGACAACCTCGGCGGTCGCCTGGGCAGCTTTGACCGGCTGGAGAAGGCGCTGGCCGACGGACAGCAGTGGTCGGCCTACGACAAGGCTCTGGGCGCCGGCGCCTATTTCGCGCGGGCCGCCGAGGCCGCGTGCGAAGCGGCGTAACTCGGCGCGCCGGCAACGCCTCGGTTGCGGGGTATCACGGGACGGCCCCGAAACCGCGCAAATTGCGCTTGGGCGTCGCCGGGCCGCCGTCGCTATGGCCGTCCGTTACTACAGTTGCGGGAGATGGCCAAGGACACCGAGAAGCTCATCCGCCAGCTCTCGCTGATCTCCTATCTGATGGCCGAGCGGCGGCCGGTCACCGCACCGGAGATCCGCCGGGACGTCGAGGGCTACAGCGCGATGAACGAGGACGCCTTCGCCCGGCGCTTCTATGCCGACCGCTCGGAGCTCGAGTCGCTCGGCATCGTGCTCTCAGTTGAGAAGCCGGTCGAAGGCCTGGTCGAACAGGAGACGTACTCGCTTCCGCCCGAGAACTTTCACCTCCCGCCGATCGAGTTCAGCGACCAGGAGCTAGCGGCGTTGCACACGGCCCTGCAGCTGCTCGATGGAGAGTTCGCCTATGCCGAGCCCCTGAGGCTGGCCCTCCAGCAGATCTCGTGGGGGCGGCCGAGCCCGCTGAACGCGCCCGAGCAGCACACGGTCGCCCTTGGCATCACCGGCTCGGCCGGCGGCCACGAGGTCTCCCAGCGCCTGGCCAAGATCGAGACGGCCATCTTCCGCCGCAAGACGATCACCTTCGAGTACTACACGATGGAGCGCGACGCGGTGGGCACCCGGCGCGTCGACCCGTACCAGCTCCTCTATCAGGGCGGCCAGTTCTACGTCGTCGGTCGCTCGCACGAGCGCAAGGCGATCCGCGTCTTCCGGCTCTCCCGCATCCGCGGCAAAGTCGGCTATGCGACCAAGGCCGAGCACGACTTCCAGCGCCCGGCCGACTTCGATCCGCGGGCGTATGCCGCCCGGATCCACTGGCAGTTCGGTGAGCCGATCGGGATCGCGGAGGTGTGGATTGGGCACCGGATCGCCTGGCAGATCGAGCGCCACTTCGGCCGCTACGGCGAGGTGCGCACGCTGGATGACTCGGGCGCGGCCGAGGGGGGCGAAGGCGACTGCGTCTTCTCCACCTCATACGCGAACGCACGGCAACTGGTCGCCTGGGTGCTCGGCCTGGGCGAGAACGCGCGCATCCTCCGGCCGGAGGAGCTCGCCGGCGAGCTCCAGGAGCGCGTGCGTACGCTGATCGAGCGCCACAGCGGCGACTCGCCAATCGCCGCGGTGGCCGGGGAGCGGCCGGTCGAGCCGGCCGTGGGCGGCGCGGCGCCGGGGGGCGGCGCGGCGCCGGGGGGCGGCGCGGCGTCGGGGCGCAGCGAGGCGCCGGGGCGCAGCGAGGCGCCGGGGCGCAGCCAGCGAGCCGAGTCCGAGTCGGCCGGCAACGGCCACCACCCAGAGGCCGCCATCCGGCCGGAGCGGTTCGCGCGACTGGTCACACTGGCCAGCATCCTGATCGAAGCTGGACGCGCCGGACGCCGCCTCGACGCCGCCGAGCTCGGCCGCGCGCTAAAGCTCTCCGAGCACGAGCTCCGTGAGGACATCTCGGTGCTGAACGTGGTCAACTTCGGCGCCGGCACGTACGTCCTGTTCGCCGAGATCGGGCCCGACGGCATGATCGAGATCGATCCCGAGCCCTACGGCGACTCGTTCGCTCGGCCGGCGCGACTGCTGCCGGTCGAGGCCAAGGCGCTGATCGCGGCGATCGACCTGATCGGCGAGCACATCCCCGAGGGCTCGCTTGGCTCGGTCCGTGAGAAGGTGGTCGCCGCGCTCGGCGAGGATCCGGTGCACGACGGCCTCCACGTCGCGCCGCCCGGGGGCGACGACGCCGAGATCGCCGCGGTAGTCTCGCGGGCGATCGCCGACCGGCGGCTGCTCTCTTTTGAGTACTACAAGGAGAACGAGGACGAGTTCTCCACCCGGACGGTCGAGCCTTATGCGCTGATCAACGGACTGGAGGGCTGGTACGTGGCGAGTTTCGATCCCGCCCGCGACGACGTGCGCCACTTTCGCCTGGACCGGTTCAAGTCCGCCGCCGTGACCGACGAGCACTTCACTCCGCGGCCCGACGTGGATCCCGCCGCCGACGTCGACGGCTGGCCGAGGACCGGTGAGGTCCCGGCGTCCCGGCGCGCGCAGCTGTGGATCTCCGCCGAGCGCGCTCGCTGGGCGCGCGAGGAGCGGACGGTGCTGGCCGACCTCGAGGACGGCTCGGTGATAGTCGAGCTCGGCTTTGCCGGCGTCGACTGGCTCGTGCGCGAGGTCCTCAAGGAGGCCGGCGACGCCGCGGTGCTCGAGCCCGAGGATGCCCGCACGGCCGTGCGCGCGGCGGCCGAGGCGATCCTGGCCGCAACCGAGCCGGTGTCGCGCTGAGCCGGCGCACGCAGATCGAGATGTCGGCGCAGGAGGTGGCCGACTTCCTGCTCGAGCAGCGAGTGGTGATCTGCGCGACCCACGGGCCACGGGGGTGGCCGCACCTGATGCCCCTCTGGTACGTGGTCCGCGACGGCGAGGTGTGGGCGTGGACGTACGCGAAGTCACAGAAGGCCAAGAACCTCGAGCGCGACCCGCGGGCCACGCTGCAGGTCGAGGACGGTGAGCGCTACGAGGAGCTGCGCGGGGTGATGATCGAGGCGGACACCCGCGTGCATCGTGACACCGAGGTGGTCGCCGCGCTCGGCGCCGAGATCTACGGTCGCTACACCGGTCACGCCAACGCCGATGAGATGATTCGATCTCAGGCGCCCAAGCGCATCGCGCTCCAATTCGTTCCCCGCCGTCTCGCGAGCTGGGATCACCGCAAGCTCGGCGGGGTGTACTGACTCGCACCGGTAGCCTGCGCACGGTGCAACAGCTGAAGGGACTGATCCTGTCCGGCGGGAGGGGTACGCGCCTGCGGCCGATCACCCACACGAGCGCCAAGCAGCTCGTCCCGGTGGCCAACAAGCCGGTGTTGTTCTACGGCATCGAGGCGATGGCGCAGGCGGGCATCGACGAGGTCGGGATCATCATCGCGCCCGAGACCGGCGGCGAGATTCGGGCCGCCGCAGGCGACGGCTCGCGCTTCGGCGTGAAGCTGACCTACATCGTCCAGGACCGGCCCGCCGGGCTGGCGCACGCCGTGCTCACCGCCGAGGAGTTCCTCGGCGAGTCGCCGTTCGTGATGTACCTCGGCGACAACCTGCTGCAGGGCGGCATCGGCGACCTGGTCGACGCCTTTCGCGAGCACAGCCCGGACGCCCTGATCCTCCTCACTCCGGTTCCCGACCCCGAGCACTACGGGGTGGCCGAGCTGCGCGACGGCGCGGTCGTGCACCTGGTCGAGAAGCCGTCGGCACCGCAGACCGATCTCGCGCTGGTCGGCGTCTACATGTTCACGCCGGTCGTGCACGTCGCGGCTCGGGCGATCGAGCCCTCTGCCCGGGGCGAGCTCGAGATCACCGACGCGATCCAGCACCTCGTCGATCAGGGCCGGCGCGTCGAGCCGCACATCGTGCAGGGATGGTGGAAGGACACCGGCCGGCTCGAGGACATGCTTGCCGCCAACCGCCTCGTGCTCGACACGATCGCCGGACACGTGGAGGGGGAGCTGGTCCAGTCGCAGGTCGACGGGCGGGTGGTCATCGAGGCGGGCGCCAGGCTGGAGCGCTGCGCGGTCCGCGGGCCGGCGATCATCGGCGCCGGAGCGCGACTGGTCGATTGCTACGTCGGTCCGTACACGGCGATCGGGGAGGATTGCGAGATCAGCAACGCCGAAGTCGAGCATTCGATTCTGTTGGCGCGCTCGGTCGTGCGCGACCTCGACGGGCGCATGGAGTCCTCACTGCTCGGGCGCAACGTCAAGGTCGGGCGCGCCCACCGCCAGCCTCGGGCGTTCCGGTTCCTGGTCGGGGACAACTCCGAGATCGGGATCCTCTAGATACCTGCTGACTACGAGCGGGGCGCTGCCGGCTAGCGCACCGACAGCTCGTCGAGCATCGGCGGCTGGGTCGCCGCGGAGGCGACGATCCGCACGCGGATCAGTCGCGCCCGGCTGAGGCCAGGCAAGCGGAGGGTGTCGAGCGTTCCGCTCGCGCGGGTGATCGTCGCCACCGTGCGCCACCGGCGGCCATCGGCCGAGACGAGGATCTGGTAGCGGCTCGGTCGTAGCGTGATCACCGGCCCGGGGGGCGGCGGGATGTTCGGCCCGGGGGCGGCGGGCCACTGGCGGCCCCAGCGCACGGTGAGCACCGCCGTCCTCCGGAGGCCGCGGACAGGCGCCGTGAGGGTCGCGGGCAGCGAGCTCGGCTGCCAGGCGGTGGCCGGGCTGCCGTCGACGGCGGCGAGTGCCGGGGCTCCGGGCTGGGCGCTCGAAGCAACCGCCCGAGCGCAGCGGACCGCGTCGGGGGTCGGGCGCAGGTCCGGGCGCCGCGTGGCCAGGGTGAGCGGGCGGCGAGCCGTCACCGTCCGCCGGCCGGCCGGGATGATGACGGGAAGCGCCGCTCCGCTCGTCAGCCTCACCGTGGTGGTGTTCAGACCGATCGCGACGGTGAACCGGCGGCCCCGCCAGCTCAGCCCGCGGAGGGTGACGCCGCGCAGCTGAGCGCTGAGGCTGGGGTCGAGCCGCACCCCTTGCGGGGTCCACCGCAGTCCCGAGTAGCCGTAGAGGAACTCCTGCAGGAATCCGCCGATGCCGGTCATGAACGTGAACGCGCCCCCGGTCCTCGTCTCGGAGAACTGGTCGAAGGCGTCGCGGATGAACGGCTGATAGCTGCGCTCGGTGTAGACGTAGGCGCTGCAGCCCGGCGTGCCCAGCGCGGAGCTGTCGATCTCGTTGACCGCGTCGCTCATCGACGGCCCGGTGGGGTCGGCGCGCGGCACGTAGAAGTCGAGGTCGTTCTGCGCCGTCGCCGCCGGCATCGGCCACGCCCACGGATACTGCAGGGAGCGTGACGTCGGCCTGCTTGACCAGCTGGCCGGCGTATCCGGAGAACTCGGGATGGATCCCGCCGCCGGTCGGCACGACGAGACCGGCGGCGCTCGTCGCCCACGACGCCGGTGGCGCAATGCCGAGTAGCCGCGCGGCCTGGGCGGCATATTCGAGGGTCCTCGCCGCCGCGGCGTTGGTGTAGACCTCGTCGGCGACGTTGGGGTTCTCCTCGTCGGGGCCGGTGACCCCGTCGATGTGGTAGCAGCCATCGCTCGCGCGCCGCGCACGCGAGGCCAAGGTGAGCGTCGACCACGTCGGGAGATTGGCGCGCTGCTGCACGTCGCCCGGAGGCTGGGCGTAGAACCCGGCCAGCTGCAATTGCGCCGCCACGGTGCCGGCCGCGTATCCCTGTCCCGTCGCCGGCGCGCGGACGCGAGCACGCCGTTGCCGGTGAACGGGGGGTATTCCCGCGCTGGCAGGGCGTGAAACCGCGGGTTCGAGCCGCGGGCGTTGCAATCAGCGTGCGGCGGTCGCGACTATGCCCCACCCAGCAGCGAGATCAGACCGCTCGGCGTCTCGCTGCGCCCGACGTGGATGCGCGGCATAGTCAGCGGCGAGGTCGTACTCTCGGTGATCCCGCCGGCGGTGGTGTAGGCGACGGTGAACCCGGCCGCGTGCACGGCGCTGACCACCTCGCCGTTGTAGGTCCCGAACGGGTATGCGAAGTAGTAGACCGGGTGGCCGAGCACCGCCTCGAGCACGCGCCGCGAGCCGGCCGTCTCGGTGGCGAGCTCTGACGGAGTGAGCAGGCGCAGGTCGACGTGATGGGCGGTGTGGTCGCCGACGTCCATGCCGGCGCGGTCGAGCTCCCGGATCTGCCCGGCGGACAGGAACCCCGGCTCGGTCATCCGGCCGGTGATCACGAAGAACGTGGCCACCATGTGCCAACGCTCGAGGTCGGGGAGGATCGTGCGCACGTCGTCGACGTAGCCGTCGTCGACCGAGATCACGATCGGCTTCGCGGGCAGTGGAGCGCCCTTGTAGAGGGCGTCGAACAACTGCCACTGGTGGATCGTGTGGTAGCCGCCGGCATGCAGCGCCGCCAGCTCGGCGGCGAAGTTCGCCGGGTCGACCTTCAGGTCGAGCTGTCCGACGGCGCTCACCGGCGCGACTCGGTGGTAGGTCAGCACCGGCACCCGGACCTCACGGGCCGGCGCGCCCGGCGGCGGAATCAGGGCCGGCGTCGCGGGCGCCGACGCAGTCGGGGTGGTCGTCATCGCGGCCGGCCGCGCCGTCGCGGAGGGCTTCGCGGCTGCCTGGGTGCTCGCGGTGCGCCGGCCACCACCGCAGCCGGCGATCAGCGCGGCGGCGAGCAGCACGGCGCTCAGCAGCGCCGGCGCCGCGGGGCGAGCGGACGTCCGTCGGGTCAAGTGGGCAAGGCTAGCGCGCACCGATTACGCTCCCCGGAGGATGACCGAAGCTCCGGCGGACGCGCGCGGACGGCTGCTCACCGCCTGGCGGGGCGAGGTCGTCGCCGGCGCGGTGTACGACCTCATCGCCAGCCGGCTGGACGAGCGCGAAGCCGACATCCTCCGGCGCATGGCCGCGGCGGAGAGCGGCCACCGGCAGCGGCTCGAGCGGCGGATGGCCGAGCTCGGGATCCCGATCCCGGACCCGGCCAGCGTGCGGCTGCCGCTGTGGCTGCGCCTCCAGGCCCGGATCGCACCGGTCGAGCGGCTCCTGGCCGCTCGCGAGGCCGCCGAGGAGGACGAGGTCGATGACCTGTACAAGCGCTCGACCGGCGATCCCGATACCGACCGCCTGCTGCACGAAATCCGCCGAGAGGAGCGGGCCCACTCGCTGACCGTACGTGACATGCGCGCGGGCGCGGGAACCGGCGCGCACGCAGGAGACGGCGGCGGACCGACCGCCCCGGCGTCGTCTCCGCTGCCGCTGGCCGCGCCCGGCGCCCAGGCGCGGCTCGATCGGATCCTCGGCCGAGAGCGCTGGCATCAGACCGGCGGCGGCTGGATCTCCGGCGCCATCTACGGGGCGAACGACGGCCTCGCCGCGGTCTTCGGGATCGTCGCCGGAGTCTCGGGCGCGACGGGCGCATCGACGTTCGTGCTCACCGCCGGCATCGCCGGCGCGATCGCGTCGGCGCTGTCGATGGCCACCGGCGCGTTCCTGGCCGAGCGCTCCGAGGCCGAGGTCGCCGCCGCCAACATCGAGCGCGAGCGCCAGGAGATCGCAACCCACCCCGAAGAGGAGAAGGAGGAGCTCTCGCTCTTCTACCAGCTGAAGGGGATCGACGAGCGGACCGCCGACGAGCTCGCCGGCCGGATGGCCCAGCATCCCGACGCGATGCTCCAGGCGCTGGCCGCCGAGGAGTTCGGTGCGGCGGCCGCGGGCGGCGGCGACGCCAAGCAGGCGGCGCTGGCCGCGGGCATCTCCACCGGAGTGGGCGCGATCGTGCCGGTCATCCCGTTCATGATCACCACCGGCACCTCGGCGATCATCGCCGCGGCGATCGTTTCGCTGATCGCGCATTTCCTGGTCGGAGCGGCGAAGTCGCTCGTGACCCTGCGGAGCTGGTGGTCGGCGGGACTCGAGATGACGCTGGCCGGCGTGATCGTGGGCGGCGCCACCTACGCGGTCGGCCTCGCGCTTCCGACCTGAGCCTCGGACTCGAGCCGGCCCTCCCCGTCTTCGCGGCCCTCTCGGTCGTCGCCGCCCTCCCGGTCGTCGCCGCCTTCCTGGTCTTCGCCGCCCTCCGGGTCGAGCCCGAGCGCGCTGCGCAGCGCTGCGAGTTCTTGTTGAAGGCTTCGCACCTCCCGCTCGAGCGCCTGGACGCGCGGCTCGAGGTCCTCGCGCCGGTGCGGCGCGCCGGAATGCGGGCCGGCCGGGTTCGCAGGCTGCTTCGCGGCCAGGTTGGCGGGATGCCGTCCGGGCGCCTCGTCGCTCACCGCGGGCGCCGAGGCCCCCAGGGCGGTTTCGCCTACCTCGGTCTCCGCGGCGCCGCCGAGCAGGTGCTCGAAGCGGTCCTCCTTCTGGCCCGGCCGACGCTCGAGCCGGCGCGCGAGGCCCCGCTCGGTCAGGACCGAGAGCACGTGCTCGACTCCGGCGAGCGAATCGATCTTCGCCATCCGGTCGCTCCGGGACTTGAGCTCGCCGGGGGTCTGCGTGCCGCGCAGCAAGAGCACGGCCAGCACCGCCAGCTCCTCCCGTCCAAGGGAGAGCGCCTCCTCGGCCAGGTGGCGGTACTTGATCGCGCGGCTCCCATGGCCGCTGGCCAGCCGAGCCAGCCCGTAGCGGCACAGGCGCTGCGCCGCCTCGCGGACCGTGGCCTCGTCATAGTCGGTCACCGGATCGCGATTCGTGGACTGGTTGCAGGCGAGCCGAAGCGCGTTGACCGAGAGCGGGTACTGGTCCGGAGTCGTCCAGCGCTTCTCGATCAGGCAGCCAAGGACGCGCTGCTCGGACGGCGTGAGCTCGCTGAAGTGCACGCGGCGAGGATAGTGGCCCGGACCCTTCTCCGCGGTCGAGACGGGGCCTGGGGCCGAGGCCGAAGCCCGGGGTTGGCGAGTCCGCGACGCCGTACGCTTGCCGTGTGGTCTCGAGCGAACAGGCGCGCCGGCTGGCGCTGTCACTGCCCGGAGCGGTCGAGCAGGCTCACCATGGCCGCCCCTCGTTTCGGATCGCCAAGCGGATCTTCGCGACGCTCTGGGATCTCGAACACATGAACGTGATGGTCGACGAGGCGGGCGTGCAAACGGCGGTCGAGGCGCACCCCGATGTCTGTCGGGAGGTTTGGTGGGGAAAGCGGCTGGCCGCGGTGCGCGTCGACCTCAGAGCCGTCGAGCCGGCGCTTTTGCAGGAGCTGCTGGCGGACGCCTGGGAGGGCAAGCAGGCAGGCCGCCACGGGCGCTGATCCTCAGCCGGTTGTGCGAGCGCTCATCTCCGCGTTGCGGGAAGCCGATCCGGCGCTTCCGGCGCGCCCGACCAGCGGCGGGCGAGCGGGACTGCCGGCGTTCACACAAACGTCACCGGCAGACAGCGTGTTCTTCACAAGCCGCCAGCGAGGCAAGGTCATGCTTGCGCCATGCACCACAGGAGTCGCGCTGACATGCACGTCCACTCGAGCGCCTCGGAGCTGTCGAGGCTCGGGATTCAGCGGTCGCTGCAGCTGCCCGAGTGCGCCACCGATCCGATCGAGGTCTACGAGCTGGCCAAGCGCCGCGGAATGGACTTCGTGACGATCACCGACCACGACACGATCGCCGGCGCGCTAACGCTCGCCCACCTGCCCGATACGTTTATCTCCGAGGAGCTCACCGCCTGGTTCCACGGGGAGCCGCAGGCCGTCCACGTGCTCTGCTACGGGATCACGCCGGAGGACCACGAGTGGCTGCAGGCGCATCGCGTCGATGTGGAGGAGTGCGCCGACTACCTCCACAGCAACGGAATCACCGCCGCGCTGGCGCACCCGTTCTTCGCCGTCGAGGCGCCGCTGACCGCCCGGCACCGCCGCCGGCTGGCCCAGTTGTTCCCAATCTGGGAGACCCGGAACGGCTCGCGCGCAAAGGAGCTCAACCTGCCGGCGTTCGTGTACATCGAGACCCACGGGGGGACGGCGATCGGAGGATCCGACGACCACGCGGGACTCGATATCGGCCGCACCTTCACCGAGGTTCCCCACGCGAGCACCGCGGAGGCGTTCCTCGTGCACATCCGCTGCGGCCGCGCCGCCGCCCATGGATCCCAGGGCAGCGCCGCGAAGTGGACCCATGCCGCGATGGCGCTGTCGATTCGCGCGCTCGGGCGCGGCGACGGTATGTCCCGCCCCGATCCGGGCGCCGTGCTCGAGATCGTCGAGCGCGTGCTCCGCGAGGGCGACGTGCGCGGTCGGGCCGGCGGCGAGCTCACCGCCGAGGACGCCAGAGCGCTGCTGCGCGCGTGGCTCGATGCGATGGACGTCGGGATCGACGAGGACGTCCTCATCGAGCACCTGCAGGACGGCAAGCTGACCCACGCGGATCTCTACCGGAGAGCCCGCCGGGTCCACGAGCACAAGCTCGGGCAGTGGGCGGGCACGGTCGCCCAGGGGCTGAGCGAACGAGCGCGGGGCGCCGCGGAGCTTGGCCAGACCGCGCTGGAGCTGTTCGACGCCTGCCTCCCCGCGATCCCCTACGCGGCGTCCGCGGCCTTCCTCGGGCGTGAGACCTCCAAGCTGACCCACAGCGACGGCGATCGGCCGTTGGTGGCCCTGGTGGCTGACGGACTCGGCGCGGTGCATGGGGTCTCACGGGTGATCGATCAGATACGTGACCGCGGCGTGAGAGGCTTCGACATCGAGGTGATCGGCACCGACGCCGACGTCGACCGCCGGCTGAGCGCGGTGAGCGAGCTCGAGGTCCCGTTCTACGCGGGCCTTCAGATCGGCGTGCCCAGCGTGCCGGCGATCGTCGACGCGATCGTCGAAGGGCGCTACGACCTGCTGCACGTGTGCGCCCCCGGTCCGGTCGGCGTCAGCGCGTGGGTGGTCGCCCGGCTGCTCGAGATCCCGATCGTGGGCAGCTACCACACCGAGCTCGCCGCCTATGTCGGCGTGCGCACCGGTCAGCCACAGCTCGAGGCGGTGGCGAGCATGGCGCTGGCGCGCTTCTACGGCGCCTGTACGGTGGTGCTGTCGCCGAGCTCGGCCAGCGATGCGCGGCTGCACGCCTTCGGGATCGACCCCCAGCGAATCGCTCGCTGGGACCGCGGGGTGGATCTGCGCCGCTTCGACCCGGCGCTGCGCACACCCGGACTGCTGCGTGGAGAGGTCAATCTCCTATACGCCGGCCGCCTCACGGCGGAGAAGAACATCGATCTGCTCGCCGACGCGTATCTCCTTGCCCGCCGGCGCGACCCTCGGCTCCACCTCGTCATCGCCGGTGGAGGCCCAGAGGAGTCCCGGCTGCGCGAACGCCTCGGCGAGCAAGCGACGTTTCTGGGCTGGCAGTCAGGCGAGGCGCTCGGCCGGACCTACGCAAGCGCCGACGCGTTCGTGTTCGCCAGCGCGACCGACACTTTCGGCCAGGTGGTGCTCGAGGCACAGGCCAGCGGGTTGCCGGTGGTGGCGGTCAACGCGGGGGGACCGGCCTCGCTGATCGAACCCGGGGAGAGCGGCCTGCTCACCGCCGCCGATCCGCGCGCGCTGGCCGACGCGATCGCCGCGCTGGCGACGATCCCGCCTCTGCGGGAGCGGCTTCGCCGCGGCGGGCTGGCGGCGGTCCGCGAGCGCAGCTGGGAGGCCGCGCTCGACCGCCTGGCCGCGGGCTACCGGCTCGCGCTACATACCCGCCCGGGCGAGCGCGCGCGTACGGCGGCATAGCGGGCGCCGGCCCCCCGCGCCATCGGGACCCGGCTGTCTCCGGCGCCTCGCGAAACGAGGAGCCACCCGCAACCCGGCGAACCCTGTAGCCGTGAGCACCAACCGGCTCGAATCTTTCTCCGACGGGGTGCTGGCGGTGGCGATCACCTTGCTGGTGCTGAACATCACCCCACCCTCGCCGCAGGCGCCGGGCACGCTGGTTCACAAGCTGCTCGCGCAGTGGCCGGCGTACGCCGCCTACGTCACCTCCTTCACCACGATCGGGATCATCTGGATCAACCACCACGCGATGATCGGGCGGCTCCGTGAAGCCGATCACGCGATCCTGATGCTGAACCTGCTCCTGCTGCTGACCGTGGCGGTGATTCCGTTCGCCACCTCGCTGTTCGCAACCTATCTCAAGCAGGGCCAGGGCGAGAACCTGGCGGCCGGGATCTACGGCGGGGTGTTCCTGGCCATGGCGATCGCCTTCACGACGCTGCAACACCAGATCCTGATGCGCAAGGCGTCCCTGCTGAAGTCCGCGCTTCCGCTCGCGGACCGCCGCACGATCCTGCTCAGGAGCGTTTCCGGAATCATCCCGTATGTGGTGGCGACCGCGCTCGCCGCGGTGACTCCCTACGCGACCCTCGTCGTCACCTCCGCGCTGGCCGCCTATTACGCGCTGCCGATTGCCAGCGGCGTGACCGTCACCGGCTAGCGGTCCGGGCCCCACCAGGCGGCGAGCACGCGCCGCCAGTTCTCCCATGCGATCAGCGAGAGCTCCGCCGCAGTGAAGCCCGCGTGCTCGAGGGCCTCGAGCAGCCGCGGCATCCCGCTCACGTCCCCGAGCGGAGCGGGGATCGTCGCCCCGTCGAAGTCCGACCCCAGCGCCACGTGCTCGACGCCGATCCGCGCGGCCACGTAGCGCGCGTGCTCGGCGACGACGGACAACGGCGTGTCCGGGTCATCGGCGAAGTCGGCGCGCAGGAACGGACACGCGAAGACGATCCCGACCAACCCCCCGCTGGCGCCAATCTCGTCGAGCTGCGCGTCGGTGAGGTTTCGAGAGCTCGGGCACAGCGCGTGCACGGCGGAGTGGCTCGCGACGATCGGACCCGGCTCGAGCCGCGCCACGTCCCAGAACCCAGCCTCGTTCAGGTGGCTGACGTCGACCATGATCCCCAGCGCCGCGCAGCGGCGGATCAGCGCCCGTCCGGCCTCGCTCAGCCCCGGCCCGGTGTCGGGCGAGGCGGGCGAGAGGAACGGGACCCCCTCAGCGAAGGCGTTGCCTCGGCTCCACGCCGGTCCGAGTGACCGCAGCCCGCCAGCGTGCCAGAGCTCGAGCGACTCGAGGCCCGGATCGATCGCTTCGGCGCCCTCGAGGTGGAGCACCGCGACCGGGGCTCCGTCGCCCTCGCGGGCGCCGTCGACGTCGGCGATCCGGCGCGCCACGCGCAGCGCGCCGGCGCGCTCGAGCCCAAGCAGGCGCCCCGCTGCCGCAGCGGCGTTGGCGGCGGCGACCTGATGGGGCACCGGCGCGGCCGGCCTGAATTCGATCACTCCATCATCACGGGGCACGCGCTCCTCACGGCCGCCGACCGCGGACTCGGTGAACACCGCGAAGATCCCGCCCCGCACGCCGCCGGCCCGCATCCGCGGCAGGTCGAGATGACCGCCGCGGCGCCCGGTCGCGAGGCGGGCGTGATCCGGCCGCGTCAGCGCGTCGTTGTGACCGTCGAAGACCGCGGGCACGGGGCGCTAGCGACGCGGCGACGCCACATCGGGCAGTTCGACGGCCGCAAGCCCGTCGATGCTGCGTGCGTTGTGCTCGCGCTGATAGCTCTGCAGCGCCTCGGCGCCGCCGACCCGCACACGCTTGGCCGCCCACGCGTCCTGGTGCGGGCGCCGCCCCTCGAACGCCATCAGCGGCACTCCGTAGCCGCAGGAGTCCGATACGCGGGTGACCTCCACCATCACGATCGAGCGACGCGACTCCGGCACGCCCAGCGACGGGAACCCGAGCCGGTCGAACAGCTCGTCAAAGCGCTCATCGCCCGCGACCACGACGTTGCCGCGGCCGTGCAGGCGGACGATTCGGGGCGGACCCTGGAAAGCGCACAGCATGATCACGATGCGTTCGTTCTCCCGCAGATGGGCGATCGTCTCCGCACCGCTGCCGACCAGGTCGAGATACGCGAGGGAGTGCCGGCCGAGCACGTGCAGCGTCTCGATCGGCGCCTTCGGCGATACGTTCACGTGCCCGTCGCCGTCCAGCGGCGCGCTGCCCACGAAGAACATCGGCTGAGCTGCGATCCAGCGCTCGAGCCGCTCGTCGATGCCGTCGTAGACCTTGCCCACGGCGCGAACAGTAGCCGCTGTCCGATTTCGGCAACAAGCCACCCTCACCAGATCCTAAGCTGGCGGGCAGATGCCAGATCGGTCCTAGACCGACAGGTCGTTGGCGCTCGGGTCCACGTCATCACGCTCGGGGCCGAGGACCTCGGGCGACCCTTGTCGTTCGACCGTGACGGCCTGGGGCTGCCAACCGAGGGCATCCGAATGGACGGTGGACGAGCTACTCGAGCACGCCGCGTTGTCCGTCTGACGTACGCGCCGAGGGTCAAGGCGCTCCAATCGACATGTCCCGCACGATGACTCCCGACGAGATCCATCGCTTCCTCAGCCATGGCACCCCCACGGCCAAGCTCGTTATCAGTGGGCCCGGCGGAGAACCGCACGTGATGCCGGTGTGGTTCGTGCTCGACGACGAGGAGTTGGTGTTCACGACATGGGGCGAGTCAGTCAAGGGCCGGAACCTCCGCCGAAGTCCGCGCGCGGCGGTGATCGTCGACGAGGAAGTCGCCCCATATGCGTTCGTCCACATCCGTGGCCACGTCACGCTGAGCGAG
>JAFAXX010000116.1 GCA_019240655.1 Solirubrobacterales bacterium | reverse complement strand
AACTTCGAGATCGTCACGGTCAAGCCGAGCGGGGTCCCCGGCCTGAAGGGCGCTCGCCAGGCTCCGCACATCGATGTCTCGGTGTTCGCGCGCGGGATGCTTCACCGCTGCGTGACGCGGATCTACTTCGCCGACGAGGCGGAGGCCAACGCCGCCGATCCGGTGCTCTCGCGGGTGCCGGCGGAGCGCCGTTCGACGCTCCTGGCGCAGCCGGTCGATGGCGGATATCGCTTCGACATCCGGCTTCAGGGCAAGGGCGAGACGGTCTTCTTCGACGTGTGAGCGCGGCGGCCGGGGTCGGCGCCGTCGACGCCGTGGCCGTCGGGGCGGCCTAAGCTAGGAGACTATGAGCGGTTCCGAGCTGGGTCTGGCGATCTCGGTGTTCCTGGCCTGCGCCGTCGAGGCGGTGGAGGCGCTCACGATCGTGCTCGCGGTCGGCTCCACGCGCAGCTGGCGCTCGGCGCTGACTGGCGTGGGGGCGGCGGTGGTAGTACTCGCGGGGCTCACCGGGGCGCTCGGCCGCGCGCTGACCGCGTTGCCGATCGGCGCGCTCAGGGTGGTGGTCGGCGGGCTGCTGCTGATCTTCGGCCTGCAGTGGCTGCGCAAGGCGATTTTGCGGGCCGCGGGTCTCAAGGCGCTTCACGACGAGCGGGAGGCGTATGAGGCCGAGCGCGCCGCGGCGGGCGCGGCCGGGGCGCCGGGCAGCGGGATCGACGGCTATTCGTTTACGATCGCGTTCAAGGGGGTTCTGCTCGAGGGCCTCGAGGTGGTGTTCATCGTGCTCACCTTCGGGGCCAATCAGCACGACGTCGGGCTGGCGGCGGCCGCCGCCGGGGTGGCGGTGCTGTTGGTAGTCGCCGCGGGCCTCGCCATTCACGCCCCGCTGGCGCGTGTGCCGGAGAACACGATGAAGTTCGCCGTGGGGGTGATGCTGAGCTCGTTCGGGATCTTTTGGGGCGCGGAGGGCGCCGGCGCCCAGTGGCCGGGTGGCGACGGCGCGCTCTTGGCGATCGTCCCGGCGGTGCTGGTGTTCTCGCTCGGGCTGGTCGCCGCGGCGCGGCGCCGGCCGGGGGCCCGTACGGGTGAGGTCGCTCGCGGCGAGGCGGTGGCCGGCGCATGAGGCTGCTGCGCTTCCTCTGGGACTTCGTGGTCGGCGATGACTGGCGGATCGCGGTCGGCGTCGCGCTGGCGCTGGGCGCGACGGCGCTGATCGCGGACACGAGCGTCGCCGCGTGGTGGATCGTGCCCGTCGCCGTCGCCGTACTGCTCGCGGTCTCGGTCTGGCGCGCCGTGCGCGTAGTGCGCTGACGGCGTTCAGGGCAACTCGAGGCATCCGTAGTTCTCCGAAACGACGCTTCGGGCTCATGCGGGTGGCGGATGACTCGTAGGCGCGTAGGCTGCGCCGGTGAGCTCGGTGATCGAGAATCCCTCACCAGACGACGGCCGGTTGCCGGCGGCGATCCGGGTAGTGATCGCCGACGACCACGCGGTCGTGAGGCGGGGGCTCCGGCAGGTTCTCGGCTCCGAGCGCGACCTCGAGGTGGTGGCCGAGGCGGCTGACCTCGGCGACGCGCGGCGCTACGTGCGCGGACACCACCCCGATGTGCTGGTGCTGGACCTGAACCTCCCCGAGGGACTCAGCCTCGACGCCATCCCCGAGCTGCGCTCGGAGTTCCCCGAGACCCAGATCGTCGTGCTGACGATGCAGAACGAGCCCGCTTACGCGCGCCAGGCGCTGAGCGCCGGCGCGGTCGGCTACGTGCTCAAGGAGGCCGCCGAGTCCGAGCTGGTCGAGGCGGTGCGGCGTGCTGCGGTCGGCGACAGCTACCTGAACCCGCGGCTAGGGGGCCGGATGGCGGCCGAGCCGACCCCGGGCCGACCGGATGGCCTCACTGAGCGGGAGCTCGACGTGCTGCGGATGATCGCGCTCGGCCACACCAACGCCGAGATCGCCGACCAGCTGCACCTTTCGGTGCGCACGGTCGAGACGCACCGCGCGCACATCCAGCAGAAGCTGCGGCTCGCCGCGCGGTCGGAGCTCGTGCGCTACGCGCTCGAGCACGGGTTGCTCGCGACGTAGAGCAATCAGCCAGCGACGGACTGAGGAGCACGATGACCCTTCGCCGCCGACAGGACAGCGCCAACCGCGAGGAGAGCGTCCCGGACTGAGCCGCCGTGCCGTTCAGGCCGTGGCGCCTTCGAACCGCTCGAGATAGCACTCGCGGTGGTAGTGCTCCCCCGGTTCGAAGCGCACCGCCGGCTCGGCGGCGCGAGAGGTCTCTCGTGGTTCACCCCCGACAACCACGACCAGCGGCTCGTAGACGCCGATCACGTCGGCGCAGTGGTTGCATCTGAATCTCGGTGTCATACCGGATGCCTCAGTTCCTGTCGCCGCACCGCCCCACAGCTTAGTATCGGCGAGAATCCGCGGCGCTGCCTCAGTAGGTTCCCGCAGAAACCAGCCGCCGATCGGCAATCTCCTCCGCCCGCCGCGGCGCCAGTCCGCGGCCGCGTCGATGTCGAGACGCCCGCGTGTGGACGCTCCGGGCTTTTCCGCACCGGATCCGCATCTTTCTCGTGAAGACCACCGATGCCGGGAGGACTAGCGTGGAGGACGATGTCGGCTCACCTTCATCTCGCCGCCGCTTCGTCCCCTCGAGGCGGCGCGGCGCGGCCGGCGTCCCCGATTCGAATCGTGCTGGCCGACGATCACGTGGTGGTCCGGCGGAGCCTGCGCCTGCTGCTCGACGCGGAGGAGGACGTGCAGGTGATCGCCGAGGCGGCCGACCCGCCGACCGTGGTTCGCCACGTGCACGGGCATGTGCCGCACGTGCTGGTGCTGAACCTGCAGATGGCCAACGGCTCGAACATCGAGACGATACGGCGCCTGCGTCAGGAGGTTCCCGAGACCGAGATCGTGGTGCTGACGATGGAGGCCAGCCCGATGTTCGCCCAGCATGCGCTCGACGCGGGCGCCGTCGGCTTCGTGCTCAAGGATCGAGCGGACAGTGAGCTGCCGGCAGCGGTGAGGGCGGCAGCCGCGGGCGGGGAGTACATCAGCCCCCAGGTGGCCACCGGCCTCGATGCGCTCCGGCGCGCGGTGAGCGGCGACGGGCTCAGCCCGCGGGAGACGGAGATCCTGAGGCTGATCGCCCTCGGCCACACGAGCGCCGAGATCGCCGGCAAGCTCCACCTGTCCCGGCGCACGGTTGAGACCCACCGCGCGCACATCCATCGCAAGCTCGGAATGAGCACCCGCGCCGAGCTCGTGCGCCACGCGCTATCCCGTCATCTCATCGGCGGCGTCTAGCACGGGCCTCGGTGCTGCCGTCATCGCGGGTACGAGCGGCAGCCGCGCCCGCAGCCGCGTTCCCGCCTGGCCGGATTGCAGGCCGAGCGTGCCTCCGGCGAGGGCGACCCGCTCTCGCATGCCGGGCAGCCCGAACCCGGCCGAGCGCGCGCTGACGTCGAAGCCGCGCCCGTCGTCGCACACCTCAACCACGACTTCGTCGTCCTCCAGTCGGACGGAGACGTACGCCGAAGTCGCCTGCGCGTGCTTGCCGACGTTGGTGAGCGCCTCCTGCACCAGCCGGTAGACGGTCGTCTCGAGCTCCGCCGCGAGCCGGGACCCGTCGTCGTCGGCCGGCAGCCGGAGGTCGCTCTCGATCCGCAGAGTGTCGTCGCGGCGGCGCTCGAGGAGCGCCTCGATCGCCGGCAACAGTCCCAGGTCATCGAGCAGCGAGGGGCGCAGGTCGGTGATGATCTCGCGCAGGTTGGCGATCTCGAGCTCGATGTCCTCTACCGCCTGGCGAATCGCGGCGTCCTTGTTCTGGGCGTCGCCCCGCCCGAGCGTCGAGGCGAGCAGCACGCGCAGACCGCCCAGCGCCTGCAGCGTCTCGTCGTGGAGCTCGCGTGCCCACCGGGCGCGCTCGGCGTCGGCGGCGGCAATCGCCGAGCGCAGCCGGTCGGCCTCGACGCTCCGCTTGATCGCCACCGCATTGGCGGCGGACTGCGCGAAGGCCCGCAGCAGCCGCTCGTCCGCGGCGGAGAACTCATCCCCCCGCGTGCCGTGGTCGAAGGCCGCGAGCACGCCGATCGCGGTGCCGCGATGCATCAGCGGGACCAGCAGCGCGGTCCGCGGGTCGGGAACGCCGAACCCGGCCGGGGAGATCCGCATCTCGCTGGCTACGTCGCTCACGCGCCGGGCTCGGCCTCGCTCGAGCACGTGTCCGCAGGTCGATCCGCGGATGGGGAGCCGGTGACCCCGGACCGCGCGAGCGTGCCCGGCACCCGTGACGACGACGAGCTCGTCCCCCTCGCGGAGCATGATCAGGAGGCTGCGCGCGCCGACCAATGCGCGGCCGCGCTTGACGATCAGCTCGAGCACCCGCTCGAGATCGGCGACGCTGCCGATCGCGTCGGTGATCTCGCGAGCCGCCTCCAGCGAGCGCACGGCGCGCTCGAGCTGCTCGCGGCGCTCCTCGCTCGTGCGGTGGATGCGCGCGTTCTCGATCGCGATCGCCGCCCACCGGGCGAGCGCCATCGCGGCCTCCTCGTCAGCCTCGGTGAACTCGGCGGCGCCTTGCTTCTCGGCGAGGTACAGGTTGCCCCACACCTGGCCTCGAATCACGATCGGGACACCCAGGAAGCTGTGCATCATCGGATGAGCGGGCGGAAAGCCATAGCTCTCGGGATGCTCGCCCACCTCGGCCACGCGCAGCGGACGGGGATCCTCGATCAACACTCCGAGCACCCCGCGGCCCCGGGGATAGGCGCCGATCCGCCGACGGGACGCCTCGTCGAGGCCGGCCGTGACGAACCGGCCGAGCTCCTGGCGGCCCTCGTCGAGCACACCCAGAGCGGCATAGCGAGCGCCGGTCAGGCGTTGTGCCTCCTCGAGGATCCGGGCCAGGACGGTATCCGAATCGAGCTCGGATACCAGCGTCCGGCCCGCGTCCACCAGCCGTTGGTCTATTTGAGTCATCCTCTCACGTCTACTCGACGTCGCCTCCAACCCGGTCAGCTTAGCCACGCGAGCGCGCTGTGACCGTCCGTAAAAACTACCCATGCGCCCCGTGTGCCGTGTGGTAACGCCGCGGATCGATGTGTGCCACTACGGCAGAGCGGGCGCGAGCACGGGCCTAGAGTCCGCCCATGCGCATCGGACTGCTGACCGGTGGCGGCGACTGCCCGGGACTGAACGCAGTGATTCGCGCGATCGTCCGCAAGGGCAGCAACAGCTACGGCGACGAGATGTTGGGCTTCCACGACGGCTGGCGCGGCGTGCTCGAGGGAGCGTTCGAGCCGCTGACGATCGAGTCGACTCGCGGCATCCTGCCCCGCGGGGGGACCATCCTGCGCAGTTCCCGCACGAATCCCTACAAGCGGGAGAACGGACTCGAGCACGTACGCCGGACGCTGGCCGAGCACGGCGTCGACGGGCTCGTGGCGATCGGCGGCGAGGACACGCTCGGCGTGGCCAAGCGCCTGCACGACGACGGCGTCAACGTGCTCGGCGTGCCGAAGACGATCGACAACGATCTCGGCGCGACCGACCAGACGTTCGGCTTCGACACCGCGCTGCACATCGCCACCGACGCGATCGATCGTCTCCACACCACGGCCGAGAGCCACAACCGGTGCCTCGTGGTCGAGGTGATGGGTCGCCACGCGGGGTGGATCGCCCTCCACTCCGGCGTGGCCGGGGGCGCCGACGTGATCCTGATCCCCGAGCTTCCGTTCGACATCGACGAGGTCTGCCGCCTGATCCGCCGTCGTCACGCGCGCGGCCGGTACTTCTCGATCGTGGTCGCCGCGGAGGGGGCGATTCCGAAGGAGGGCACGCTCGAGGTCTCCTCGGGCCGGCTCGACGAGTTCGGTCATGTCCGCCTGGGCGGGATCGGCCATCTGCTCGAGCGGGAGATCGAGGCCCGCACGGGTTACGAGACCCGCGCCACCGTGCTCGGTCACGTGCAGAGGGGTGGCACTCCGACCGCCTTCGATCGCGTCCTGGCGACGCGCCTCGGGCTGGCGGCGATCGACGGCGCGCACCAGGGCGGCTGGGGGATGATGACCTCGCTGCGTGCGACCAACATCGAGCTCGTGCCGCTGGCCGATGCGGTGGCGGCGCTCAAGCAGGTCCCGCTCGAGGAGTACGAGCGCCTCGGCGTCCTTTTCGGGTGAGAGCGCCACCCGCGCTCCGGTTCGGGTGAGAGCCCCACCCGCGCTCCGGTTCGGGCGAGAGCCCCACCCGCGCTCCGGTTCGGGTGAGAGCGCCAGGTGCCGCCGGCGCGCTTGTTGACATCGCCGTCCGCACCGCCTCGAGCCGGCGCTGCTGCTCGCCGACTGCGACCCGCGCTGGGACGACTCCGCCGCGGTGCTGAACGCCTCGACGCCGCTGAGGCGCTCCACGGCGCGTTGCCGCCCGCGTCCGAAGCCAAGCGCCGCGAGTGGCGAGCCGCCGAGCGGGCCGCGTAGAAACTCGCAACCCGGTTGGGGCCCCGTACCGATGCTGCCCTGCCGCGGGCGACGTATGGTCGGTGCAGCAACTCTGCGAGGAGGAAACCGACATGTACAAGCACGTGATCGTCGGCGTGGACGGGAAGGAGGGCGGTCGCGAGGCGATCGCCCTGGCCGAGCTCCTGCGCGCCCAGGACGCCGAGCTCACCCTCGCCTATGTCTGCCGCGGCGAGCCGGTGACGTGGCGCGGTCTCGGCGCCGGATACGAGGTCTTCGAGCGCGAGCGCGGACGCGAGGTGCTCGAGACCGCCCGGGAGGAGGCCGGCGTGGACGCGCAGCTTCTCACCCACGAATCGCCTAAGGTCGGCCGCGGCCTGCACGAGCTGGCCGAGGCGACCGGCGCCGACCTGCTGGTAATCGGCTCATCCAGACGCGGGCTGCTCGGCCGGGTGCTCATCGGCGACGACACGCGAGCCGCGCTCAACGGCGCGCCATGCGCCGTGGCGATCCCCCCCGCCGGCTACACGCAGCGCCCGGCGCTCATGCGCGAGATCGGCGTCGGGTACGATGGCTCGCCGGAGGCCGAGCACGCGCTCGGCTTCGCCCGCGAGCTCGCACGCGGGCTGCAGACCAAGCTCTCCGCGTTCGAGGTGGTCTCGTTCCCCGCCTACATGTTCATGGGACCGCCGATTCCCGACGAC
>JAFAXX010000170.1 GCA_019240655.1 Solirubrobacterales bacterium | reverse complement strand
AGAAACACGACCGTGAGCAGGCTCCGCCCGCGGAACTCTCTGACGAACAACAGGGCGAGGGCGAAGCCGAGCAGGAACTCGACGCCGACCGCCAGGACGGTCACCTCGACAGTCCGCAGGATCGCCGACCACAGTTCGCTGCCGCGGAGGGCGTTCCAGTAATTGTTCAACCCATAGCTGGTGACGTCGCGGTAGGCCTGGTACCAGGCATGGCCGTTGGTCGGCGACCAGTTCGTCAGGCTGACGTAGATCGCCACCAGGGCGGGGAAGCCGACCAGGAACAACAGCAGCAGTTGCCCCGGCGCGATCAGCAGCCGGGACATCTGCTTGGTGGAACGTGCCCCTATGGCGGTACGGCTCAGCCACCGCGTCTCCGCGGGCCTCCGAGCCGTCGAGTGCGCGTGCTGCTCCACTCCACCCTAGGCTGTCGGCCAGGCGGGCTGGCTCGCCTTGATGGCGGCGATTTGCTTCTGGCGGCCGATTCGGTTGGTGATCGCCTCCCACGACGCGGCCGTCTGCGACATCGCCTGCTCAGGGGTGATCTGCTTCGTCAAAGCCTTCTGCAAGTTGTTGTCGAGGGCCTGGGTGTACTCGCGCGCGCCGCGGATCGACAGAATCGGGGGCGCCGTGTGTGGGATGATGGTCTTGAGCTCATCGCACGCGTAGGGCTTGTAGCTGCTGCGCACGAGGGAATCGTCGAGCGCGCTGACCCGGTTCGGATCCATGTAACCGGCCGGGTTGCCGGTCAGCCAGTCGAAGACGTGCTTGGAGCTCAGCCACTGCAACACCAGGTAGGCCGCCTCGTGGAGGCTCGGATCGGAGAAAGCGTTGACGACGAACTGGTTGTTGAAGTAGATGACCGACCGCTGTACGAGCTTTCCGTTGACCATCCGGCCCGGCGGCAGCGTCGTACGGATGTACTTCCCGTACCCCTTGTCGAGTGGGCTGCCCGCAGTGATGAACTTCGTCACGTTGGAGAAGAATGACCCCATCGCGGCTCCGCCCGCGCCCATCGTGGCGTACTCCTCAGGCCAGCTCTTGGACAGGGTGTCCGGATAGGTCCAGGCCATCGAGGCTACGTGTTCTTTGGTCGCCTGGATGCCGGCCGGGCTGTCGATCAAGGGCTTGGCATTCTGGTCGAAGTACTGCTGATTGGGGCTTCCGGCGCTCACGTAGCGCATCATCCAGTTGACGTAGCCCCAGTACGGGTTCTTGAGATCGACGGAGCCGTACAGCTTCTTGTTCGGCTGTGTGAAGAACGCGGCGACGTCTGCGTGCTGTGACCAGGTCTTCGGGAAGGCGAGGTCGTAGCCGTGCTTGGCTTTGAAATCGCGCTGGTTGTTGGAGTCCTCGAACAGATCCATCCGGTAGCCCCACACCTGGTAGTCGCCGTCCATCGAGACGGCGTACGTGCTTCCCCCGTACTGGGTCATCATCGCGACCTGCGCGGGGCCGCCGACATAGTCATTTGACCAGTCCGGCTGGTACTTGTTCATGAACTCGTCGAGCTTCAGGGCGAGCCCGGCCTCGGCATAGTCACCGTTGTCCTCGATCGAGGTAACGAGAATGTGGTTTGACCCGTCGCGCGTGGCGATCGTCTGCAGATTTTTGGCGATCTGGGTCGTGGGATCGATGGCCACGAGGTTGAGCTTGACCCCGGTCTCCTTCTGCAGCAGCTCGGCCACCGCCGGGGCGCCCTTCGGAAACGGCACCGTAAGCTGACCGGTGGCGCCGCTCCACATTCGCATGTTCAGGGTGATCTGCTTGCGGCCGTTGTTGGTCAAGCGCTTGAGCCCTTCGACTGCCCGTCCGGCGGCTGTGTCGGCGCCGTACTGGTAGCGCTCGGCCCCGGCGAAGCCAGTGGGACCGCCGACTACCCCGCTCGGCAGGCCGTTGGTGGCGCCGGAGGTCGTTGGCGAGGAGGATGACGACGAAGATCCGCAACCGCCCACGATGGCCCCGACCCCCAGGGCAGCTGCCCCCTTGATCAGCTGCGCGCGCGTTAGCGTCGCCGCCGGCGAGCTCTCTTCGCCTTCGCCTTCCCGTGGCTCACCATTGCGATCCGAGACGACCACAGACACCCCTCCTCGGAGTAGACGTACCTGACCGGCGCTTCCTATCAGATCGTCGACACAAAAAGGGAATTTTGTTCCACGTTATGGCACCTGCGGCACCCCATGTCGACGTCCCGGGTGGGTGAGCGCGCGCCCGCATCGCCGGACGGGACCGAGCGCGCCCGCACCGGCCGACGGGACTGAGCCGCGCCCGCACCGCCCGATGGGACTGAGCGCGCCCCGCCCGGCGGACGGGCAGTCGCGCCAGAGCCCGGGCGTCAGTGCAAGCCGTCCGGCCGAAGCTTCGGCGGAAGTCTCGGACTCGAACAGGCGGTTGGCGTCGTCTCGCCCGCGCCGCTCACCGATAGCGGCCGAGGTCGCGGGCCGTCTCACACATGACCTCGATCAAGCCGGGCTTGGCGTTGAAGATCTGCCCGGTGGAGCGCAGGATGTACCCGCCGCCCTCCATCGCGTCGTCGAGGCAGCGCTTGACCTCCTCGCGTACGGCGTCGGCGTCGGCCTCGTGGAGCAGGTGCTCGTTGAAGCCTCCGAACAGGCAGACTCGGTCCCCGATCCGTCGCTTGGCGTCCGCGAGGTCCACGTCGCCAGAGGACCGGTTGGAGGTCAGCGTCTCGACGGCGTCCGGACCGGTGTCGGCCATATCCTCGAGCAGCAGGGTGGCGCGCCCGCAGTTGTGGAAGCTCACCAGGTAGCCGGCCTCGTGCGCCGCCTGCACGCATTCGGCGTCGTAGGGCTTCATGAACTCGCGGAAGTGCTGTGGGGCGACGCCGACACCGACCCACGTTTCATTCATGGAAATCGAATGGATCCCGGCCTCCCCGAGCCGGCGGTAGAAGCCCTTCAACCAGTCGGTGCAAAAGCGCATCAGATCGTGGACGAAAGCCGGGCGGTCGTACACGTCCATCGAGAGATCGACCAGGCCACGCACCTCGGCGGCCATGTCCCAGGGACCGACTACGTGATGCAGCCACCACGCCTCCTCGCCGACCTTCTCGACCACGCTGCGCAGCACCGACATGTCGTACAGATCAGCCGAGGGGAAGTGCCGGAACGCTTCGAGCTTGCGCTCGGGCTCATCGCCTTTGAGCAAGAAGTCGTGGCAGGAGGTGCCGAAACCGTCCTCGGTCCGATACGAGTAGTCGAGCTCCCCGTCCGGGGTCCATATGCGGTGGGCGTGCTCGCGCCACCCATCTCCGCGTCCGGTCTCTTCGAACGTCTCCACCCAGTCGTCGGTTTCGAACGGGCGCGGGAACAGCATGCGCGGCCAGATCTCGTGCTCGCCGATGTGTTGGCTGTAGGTGGTGATCATCGGATCCAGTCCGAGCGACTGCTGCATCTTCACGATCGACCCCATCGGATCGTCGATCCACCAATGCAGCATGTCCAGCATCGACTTGTCCTTCGGCTTGAGCTCGCGGATCAGCGGAAGCCCCAGCCAGCAATGAACCGGCACCCGGTCCGGCGTGCCGTGTTTGAACGCGATGCGCGTTCGCTCCGCAGTGGTCACGAGCGGTCCTCCTGAGCGATGATCTCCTTGGCAGAGATCCTAATCTGCCCTGGAACTGAGTGACAAGTGTCCATCGAAGAAGTCCAACCTCGCATCTATCGCATCTCCTCCACATTGGGCGTACGGCGCTTCGCACAGTGGCTCGTGGCCGGCGACGACCGGCTGCTCCTCGTCGACACCGGGGTTCACGGGACGGCCGGGAACGTGATCGCTCCCGCGCTGGCCGAACTCGGCCGACAGCTGGCCGATGTCGACGAGGTCCTCATCTCCCATGCCGACGTGGACCATTACGGCGGCAACGCCGAGCTCCGGCGATTGGCGCCGAAGGCCCGCCTGCGAGCCTCCGCGCACGATCGAGACTGGCTCGAGCGCTGGGAGGTGATCTCTCGCGAGCGGTATGGGTGGTACCGGGGCCAGGGACTCGATTACGACGAGAGCACTTGGAACTGGCTGCGTGACGCCGCCGGACCGGACACCACCCTCGACGAAGCGATCGAGGCGGGCGAAACGCTGGACCTCGGCGCGATCGAGCTCGAGGTGCTCGGGCTCCCGGGGCACTCGCCGGGACATCTGGGAGTTTGGCATCCGCCCAGCGGCACCGCGATCGTGATCGACGCGGTGCTGGAACGCGGCCTCTACACAACGGCGGGTGACCTCGTCGGCCCGCCGCCCTACAGTTCGGTGGAGAGCTACCGCGGGACGATCGGGCGGTTGCGTGACCTGGCCCCGGAACGTCTGGGCACCAGCCACTACCCGCCGATCGAGGGCCGCGGGGAGGTGACCACATTCCTCGACGCGAGCGAGCGTTTCGTCGACGATCTCGACCAATGCCTGCGCAGCGAGCTCGGGCCCCGGCCACAGCGGCTCGAGCACTTCTGGCGCGTTGCCGATCACGCGCTCGGGCCGTTCGCCGAAATGGCGGTGGAGCTCGCGCGCTCCGTTGGCGCCCACCTGGACCTCGCTGTCGAAACCGGCCTGGCGGTCCGCACCGAACATCAGGGCCTCACCACGTGGAGGACGGCCGGGTAGCACTGATCGTTTGACCGCGCGACTCGACGGTGCCATGATGTGGCCCGGATGGTACCAGAGGCCGGCGCCCAGTCAATCGAACGAGCGGCACGCGTTCTGGTCCGACTCGTCGAGCGCGACCAGCCGGTTTCCCTATCGGCGGTGATGGCCGAGACGCGGCTACCGAAGTCCACCGCGGCGCGCCTGCTCCGGGCGCTCGAGCGTAACGGCCTGGCCCAGCGCCAGCCCGGCGGCGGCTTCCGGCCCGGGCCGGTGTTGGTGGACTACGCTCAGCGGGACAGTGCCATCGGGGATCTCGCCACCCTTGCGCTGCCGTACCTCGAGGCGCTCGAGGAGCGCACCGGCGAGACGGCGAACATTGCCATCCCCACCCCGAGCGGCGTGGCGCGGCTGGCCCAGGTGGACAGCCACCATCCGCTCGGCGCCGGCAACTGGGTCGGCCGGAGGATCCCGCCTCACGCATCGTCGCTCGGCAAGGTGTTCATCGCGTTCGGTGCATCTCAGCCACCCACGGGCCGGCTGGAGAAGCTGGGTCCCAACACAATCACGAGCGTCGCCGATCTCTTGGGCGAGCTCGAGAGCGTGCGCAAGCGCGGCTACGCCACGACCTGGGAGGAGCTCGACGCCGGGCTCTGCTCGGCCGCCGCGCCGGTGTTCACCTCGAAGGCCACGGTCATCGCCGCGATCTCCGTCTCCGCGCCCACCGCCCGGACGACCCGCGGGCGCCTGCGGGAGCTGGCTGAAGAGGTGGTGCTCAGCACCCAGGCGCTGACCAGAACGATCTGCGCGGTACCCAACGGAGGCAACCGAGTCACATGACCCACGACGAGATCCTCACGCAGCTCTACGACCGCACCCTCGTGGGAGACAAGCCGTCTGTGCTCGAGCTCACCGAGCAGGGCCTGGCGGCGGACCTCGGCCCCGAGACGATGTTGTTCGAGGCTCTGATCCCGGCCTTGGAGGAGGTGGGCGCGCGCTTCGAGCGCGGCGACTTCTTCGTGCCCGAGATGCTGATTGCCGGCCGGGCCATGAGCGGAGCGCTGGATATCCTGCGTCCGCTGTTGGCCAACACCGGCGCGCAGACGATCGGCACGTTCCTGATGGGGACCGTAAAGGGCGATGTCCACGACATCGGCAAGAACCTCGTCGACATCATGCTCGAGGGCGCAGGCTTCAAGGTCGTCGACCTCGGCGTGCAGGTGGCGCCCGAGACCTTCGTGGCGGCGATCCGCGAGCACGACCCGGACGTGGTCGGCTTCTCGGCCTTCCTGACCACGACGATGCCGATGTTCAAGGCGAACATCGAGGCGATCACCAAGGCCGGGCTGCGGGAGCAGGTCATCATCATGGTCGGGGGGGCGCCGGTGACGCTGGAATACGCCGACGCGGTCGGAGCCGACGGTTACTCGGCCGATGCCGCAGGCGCAACCAAGCGGGCCAAGCAACTGCTCGACGAGCGTCGGGCCTTGACGCCGGCATAGACAGGAGCCCAGGGGCAAGCCGAGCCGAAGCGGGCGAACCAACTTGCAAGCGCGCAGAGGGTTGTGGAAGAGTTGCCCGTTGGTTCGTCGCTCACTATCGAATTAGTGCGGTAAGGAGGCAGCGATGGAATTGGGGATGATCAGCTCCACGTGGCTCGACACGAAGGTGGACCGGCTCCAAGGCATCCGTACGGCCAAGCGGATCGGGTTTGACACGTACGACATCTTCGAGGACCCGCTCGACC
Organism: Solirubrobacterales bacterium; assembly: GCA_019240655.1. GTDB lineage: Bacteria > Actinomycetota > Thermoleophilia > Solirubrobacterales > Solirubrobacteraceae > Palsa-465. The sequence continues at coordinate 28,243 of JAFAXX010000170.1, read as the reverse complement.
TGAATGACGCCGAGCGCGAGGAGATCAGGCAGACGGCCGCCGAGGTCGGACTGCCGATCCGATCCGTCGTTTGCGTCGCGTTCGGGATCGTGGACTTCAACCCGTCGGTGCGCCGCTTCACCCTCGACCGGATCAAGGCTTACGTCGACCAGGGAGCCTTCTTCGGCGCGCGCAACGTGCTGCTGGTCGTGGGCGAGTACTTCTGGGACGGCGAGGTGTTCCCGAATGAAGCCATCTGGGATCTGGCCAAGGAGATGGTGACGGAGGCCGGCGAATATGCGCAGTCCAAGGGCCTCGAGGTCGTCCTGGAGCTGGAGCCCTTCGAACAGGCACTGCTGAAGGATGTGCATGAGCTGGTGCGGTTCGTGCAGGAGATCGATCACCCCGCGGTGCGCGCCAATGCCGACATCTCCCATCTGCATCTGTCCGATGCCTCGTTTGACGACGTCAACGAGTTGAAAGGGCTGATCGGTCACATCCACCTCTCGGACTGCGACGGAAAGGTTCATGGCGATCTGCCGGCCGGGATGGGTGTGACACCGATCAAGGAGTACCTGTCGGCGATCCGCGACACGGGGTACGACGGGACGGTGTCGATCGAGCTCGAGTACTCCCCCGATCCAGACAAGATCGTCGAATGGGCTCAGCAGGCCTACGACAACACCGCAGAGATCATGCGGGAGATCTCTGTGCGGGCCTAGGTCGTGCGATGGCCGACTTCGATCTGAACATCGGACCGGATCTGCCGCCGAAGACGGACTACCGGATCGGCTGCATCGGCGCGGGATTCATCATGCGTGACGTGCACCTCGCGGCGTATCGCGAGGCGGGTTTCGACGTCGTGGCGATCGCCTCGCGGACCCCCGAGCACGCCCGCGCAGCGGCCCAGCAGAACGGAATCGAGACCGTCTACGACACCTGGAGCGAGTTGCTCGACGACGAGCGAATCGAGATCGTCGATATCGCCTTCCCTCCGGATCAGCAGCTCGAGATCGTGCGCGAAGCGGTCAAGCGGCCGCATGTGAAAGGCGTGCTGACGCAGAAGCCGGCTGCGTTCACGCTGCGGGAAGCCGAGGAGATCGTGCGCGCAGCGGCGGCGGCGAACAAAAGGCTGGCCGTAAACCACAACATGCGCTACGACCAGTCGATGAGGGCGCTGAAGACGTTACTCGCGCGCGGGGAGCTCGGCCAGCCGGTGGTGGCGGAAATCGTCATGAACGCGCGACCCCACTGGCAGGAGTTCATCAAGCCCTACGGGCGAATCGCGCTGCTCAACATGTCGATCCACCATCTCGACGCCTTTCGCTTCCTCTTCGGCGATCCCGCGCGCGTGCTGTGTTCGGTGCGCCGCGACCCGAGCCTCGACTTCGAGCACATCGACGGCATGGCGTTCTATGTTCTCGAGTGGGACAACGATCTCCGCGCGGTCGGAATCGACAACTGCTTCACGTGGGCCGATCATCGCATCGAGTGGCGCGTCGAGGGCACTGAGGGGGTCGCCAAAGGCACGATCGGCTGGCCGGATTACCCGGAGGGCAGCCCCTCGACGATCGCGTGGACCACCCGTACGATGGACGGACGCTGGGAATCCCCGCGGTGGGAGGAGCGGTGGTTTCCACAGGCCTTCAAGGGCACGATGGGACAGTTGATGCGCGCGATCCAGGACGACGCGGAGCCTGAGATCTCGGGAACCACGACGCTTGGAACCATGGCGCTGTGCGAGGCGGCCTATCGCTCGGTGACCGAGGGTCGCGCCATCACCGTCACCGAGATGCTGAGCTGATGGTGCGCGGTTGAGCGTCGCGGCCTTCTCCCTCGCCGGACGGGTCGCTCTGGTCACCGGGGCCGGCGGGGGCCTGGGCCACGGGATCTGCTCATCGCTCGCGGCCGCGGGGGCGAGCGTGGCCTGCGTCGACATCGATCCGGAGCGCGCCTCTCAGGTGGCCGAGCTGACGGGTCAGCTCGGCGTCGGATCGCTGGCGATCGAAGCAGACGTCGCCGATCAGCCGTCGGTCGAGGCGGCGGTCGGCCGCACCGTCGAGGAATTCGGGGGCCTCGACGTGCTGGTCAACAACGCGGCGATCTATCCGCGCCGCCCGTGGACCGAAATTACGCCGCAGGAGTGGGATCAGGTGCTGGCGGTCAACCTCAGGGGCTACTTTTTCTTCGCGCGCGCCTGCTATGAGCCGATGAGGCAGCGAGACCACGGCCGCATCGTCAACGTCTCGTCCGTCACGCTCTTCCTCGGCTTCTCGATGCTGCTCGACTACGTCTCGTCCAAGGGCGCCGTCGTCGGCTTCACCCGGGCGCTGGCCCGAGAGCTCGGGCCGGACGGGATCAACGTCAACGCCATCGCGCCGGGCGCGTTTCCCACCGACGCGGAGAGGATTCACCCCGATCCCGAGCAGTACAACCAGTGGGTCCTCGATCAGCAGTGCGTCAAGCGCCGTGGGCATCCGGCCGACATCGGCAACGCGGTGGTGTTCCTGAGCGGCGATGCTTCGTCGTTCATCACCGGCCAGACCGTGCTGGTCGACGGCGGCTGGGCGATGCACTAGGGCAAGTCCGCAATGCCGAGCCTCCGCGGACAGGCCTTCACGCGAACCGATCTGCTGAAGCGAATCGGACGCCTGGAGCAGCTGGCTGGGGTACGCGCGGTTACCTTGGCCGATGGCAGCGAGCGCGGGGTGCGGGTCCTCGAGTTCCGCACCGGCACCGGCTTTGCCTTCGACGTGATCGTCGACCGGGCGTTCGACATCGGTCGCTGCGAATTCGCCGGCATGGCTCTGGCGTGGCAGTCCCCGGTTGGGTTCTCGGGACCCTGGTACTACGAGCCCGGTGGGCTTGGCTTCATGCGCAGCTTCGGCGGCGGACTGCTGACAACATGCGGGCTCGACCACGCCCTGTTCATGGCTCGGGACACCGCGGAGCAGTACCACTACCCGCCGAAGCCGTATGAAGACTATGGCCTGCACGGACGCGTCTCGAACCGCCCGGCGAAGCTGATCGGCTACGGCGAGCGGTGGGACGGGGACGAATGCGTGCTCTGGGCGACCGGCGAGGTGGTGCAGGCCTCGGTGTTCGGCGAGCAGCTGCTCCTGCGTCGCTCGATCGAGTCTCGGGTGGGTGAATCACGACTGAGGATTCGCGACGAGGTCGAGAACATCGGCCACTCGTTGACGCCGCACATGCTGCTCTACCACGTCAACCTCGGCTGGCCCGTGGTCGACGAGGGCGCCGAGCTCGCGGTCCCCGCCACGCGGGTGAGCGTGCGCGGCACCGATCAGGTCGAGGGCTACCGCAGGATGCACGGGCCGCGACGAAACTTCGTCGAGCAAGCGTTCGAGCACGAGCTGGCCGGTGAGGCCGACGGCTCGGTTCCCGTGGCGGTCGTCAACCGCGAGCTGCAGCTCGGAGCCTACGAGGTGTTCAACCACCGACAGCTTCCCCACCACTTCTTGTGGCGGATGCTCGGTGAAGGGACCTATGTCGTAGGCATCGAGCCCTGCACCAACCGCATCGAGGGCCGTCTGGACGCTCGCGTCCGGGCCGAGCTGATCGAGCTGGAGCCGGGCGAGCGGCGCGGATACGACCTCGAGCTCGGAGCGCTGGTCGGCCCGGAGGAGATCGACGCCTTCGCTGCACGGGTGACGCGCATGGTCAGCTCGGCGCGTTCCAGCGAGCGACCTTAGTCACCCAGACAGCGGAGTGAGCGCCGGCTCTTCTGTGTCCTGGCCCAGAAGCTCAGCCAGCTGCCGTTCGAGACCTGTCGTGCCAACACGGCGGACGAACAGCGGCAGCTGCAGGATGTCCGCCGCCCGTTCCGCCGCCGCCCTGGTCGCCGGGGTGGGTCGCCCCGCGAGCCAGAGAACGCGGCGATAATGACGAAAGTATTCGTCCCGAAGCTCCGGGTAGCGGTCGAGGCCAAGTTCACGGACCACCGTGTACCTGAACGTCCGGGCCAGGAAGTCGGTGAGGAAATAGGTGCCCGGCTCCTGCTCGAGCGCGGCGCTCACCTCCTCGCGCGCGAATACGTCGTAGCAGTGGTCGCCGCGCAGCCGCGCGACGCCAAAGCGGCGCAGCACCTCGTCGATCGCGCCGTAGCTGCCGCAGTCTCCGTAAGCCACGGCGACCCGCTCATAGCGATCGCAGAGCCGACGCAGCTGCCGCTCGAGTTCGGGCGCGATGCGCTCGGGCTGGTTATGCAGCAGGGCGGGAAGCGGATGGATCGCGACCGGCCACTGGCGCCGCCGCGCCACCGCACCGACCTCGGCGGCAAGCGCTCCGCAGGCGATCACCCCGGCGGTCATCCCGGGAAGGCCAGCTGGTCGACGAACAGGTCGTTGAAGTCCGCGCGGCCGGACAGCTCAACGTACTCGACCTCGCGCAGGATCGACTGGGTCTCGGCGCGTTCACGGTAGGACAGCGTCGCGATCTTGGCGCCCTCGCCGGCGACATTGCCGGCCGAGATGATCCGCGGGAGCGCCAGCTTCGGCACCAACCCTATGCGCACCGCGCTGAGCGGGGTCAGGTAGGCGCCGAAGCTTCCCGCCAGCAGCACCTGGCTGATGTCCCCGGCCTCGATGCCGAGCTCGCGCAGGAGGATGTGCCAGCCGGTGGCAATCGAGGCCTTGGCGAATTGCAGCTCACGGACGTCGCGCTGGGACAGGAACACGGAAGCGCTGGGGTCGTCGCCTCGCCAATGCAGAACGAACACTCGTTCCTTTCCGACTCGAGTCAACCGAGAAGCCAGCCCAGGATGAATTTCGGCGGCGAGCTCGTCGGGGACGAACCGGCCGGTGTGGTCGAGCAGCTCGCAGCGAACGAGCTCGGCCACGGCGTCGACGAGACCCGATCCGCAGATTCCCACGGCGTCCGTGCTGCCGATGACCTCCAGGCCGATGTCGTCGTCGTCGATCCTCACGCCCTCGATCGCGCCCTCCGCCGCGCGCATCCCGCATTTGATCTGCGCCGCCTCGAACGCCGGACCGGCGGGCGCAGCGCAGGCCAGCACGCGTTCGTTGGAGCCCACGGCGATCTCGCTATTCGTGCCAACATCGATGAACATGCGCAGCCGGCGGTCGCGAGTCAACCCGGTGGCCAGCATTCCGGCCACGATGTCTCCGCCGACATAGGCGCCCAGCGAAGGAAAGATGAAGGCCGGGGCGCGAGGATGGACCTGCACGCCGAAGTCCCGTGCGCGAGCCGACGGGAAGCTGTGCGCGGCGACGATGAAGGGCGCCATGGACAGGGGCTCGGGATCGATCCCGAGGGCCAGCTGCATCATCGTGACATTGCCGCATACGGTGATCTCGTAGATCTCGGCAGGATCGACTCCTGCCTCGGCGCAGACCTCCTCGGTCAGCTCGGCCATCGTCTCGTGCGCTCGTTCCTGAAGGGTGGACAACGCCTGAGGGTCCAGCATCGTGGTCGAAATGCGAGTAATTACGTCGGCGCCGAACGGCTGCTGTCGGTTGAGCATCGAGCGCACCGCCGCCGGCTGGCCGCTCTCGAGGTCGACCAGCGTGGCCACCACGGTCGTCGTCCCGAGGTCGAAGGCGATTGCGAACCGCCGGTCGGTGGTGTCGCCGGGCTCGAGATCGATCAAGTCCTCATCGCAGATCACCGCGGTGACGTCGAAGTCGGCCGCTCTCATAGTTCCGCCGAGGGTCCGCAGCAGCTCGATCGACGCCTTCGGTTCGAGGTCGTCGAGTGCGTCGAGCACACGCTGGAGGTCGGGTCGCTGGTCCTCCAGCGAGGGCTCGGGAAGCAAGAGGTGGCGCTTTTGCACCGACGGGCGCAGGATGACATGACGTCCTACACCCGCCAGCGCCGCCTTGGGGCGCGTTTGCAGCGGCGGCACCTCGACGACCAGATCGTCCCGAGCGCTGGCCCGACAGGCCAGCCGCCAGCCGTCCCTCAGCTCCTCAGCCGTGAACGCCCGCGGGTCGACGGTGTCGACCGGCAACTCGCCGGAGACGACGCGGACCCTGCACTTCTTGCAGGTGCCGTGACCGCCGCAGGTTGAGTCGATGGCAATCCCGTTCCAGCTGGCGGCGTCGAACACCGGAGTCCCGCTCGGCACCCGCACCTCGGCGCCCTCGGGCACGAAGCGCAGCCGCACTCGCTCCGCGCCGTCTGCGGGACGCGGCTGGAGCGGCGGGCTCAACGGCTGCCGGGAACGTGGTGGCGTCGACTGGCTCAAGCCGCCGCGCTCTCCCGGTCGATGGTGGTGGCCTTGGCCGAAGCCTGCCGAAGGCGGTGCGCGGCGATCCAGTTCGTCCCCCACGGATCATGCCCGAGCAAGAGGTCGCTCGCGCGGACGCTCTGCACGCAGACTTCAGCCGTCGACATGATCGCGCTGGTCAGGCCGGCGCTGATCGCCATGGGAAGAAAGGCGGCGTTGAGCGCAGGACGCTCCGGCAGCCCGAACGACACGTTGGAGGCGCCCAGGCACATGTTGACGCCGAGCTCATCACGAATCAGGCGGATGGCCCGGAGCGTCGTCGTGACTGCGTCGGTGTCGGCGCCGACGGTCATCGCCAGCGGATCGATCAAGACGCCCTCTGCCGCGATGCCGTGATCATCCGCCGCGCTCAGGATCTTGCGCGCGCACTCGAGTCGCTTCTGCGCCGTTTCGGGTATTCCCGTCTCGTCGTTGGCCAGACCAATCACCGCTGCGCCGTGCCGGGCCACCAGCGGGAGGATCTCCTCCAGGCGCTCGTCCTCGGCGGTCACTGAGTTGACCAGTGCCCGGCCCTCGTACACCGTCAGGCCGGCGTCGAGCGCCTCGATCACGGATGAGTCGATGCAGATCGGCACATCGACGGCCGCCTGGACCGTCTGCAGCATCGCCTTGAGCAGCTCGGGCTCGTCGACGAGCGGGATCCCCGCGTTGACATCGAGCATGTCGGCGCCGGCCTCGACCTGGGCCCGGGCGTCGATGACCACGGTGCTCAGATCGCCGCCCTTCAGCTGCTCGGCGAAGGCCTTGCGGCCGGTCGGGTTGATTCGCTCACCGATGATGCAGAACGGCTGCTCGGCGCCGATCGCGACGGTCTTCGACCGCGACCGAAGCACTGTATCCATGCGTCTCCCTTTCGACGATGGGCGGCATGCCCAGGCGTGTGCACAGGTTGGTGACATCGTCGCGGGTCAGGCGGCCCGAAGCCGGGTCGAGAAACGACCACCTGGTGGACGTTTCTCGACCCTGTTCTCGAGCCCGTGAGCACCGAGGCGAGCGAGTTGTCTCCCCGGTAGTGCCACAATGTGGGCCAGATGGTACCACTCCATCGTCTTCCGCGAAGTCATGCCGCCCATCGCTCTCCCGCGAAGTCATGCCGCCCATGGTCGCCCGCGAAGTCATGCCGCCCCATGGTCGCCCGCGAAGTTACGCCGCCACCGCCTCGCGCCGCAGCTGGATCAGCTGCTTGGCCTTCTTGACCGCCGACGATGCATCGGCCGAGTAGCCGTCGGCGCCGACCGCGTCGGCGTACTCCTGGGTGACCGGCGCGCCGCCGACCATCACGATCACCTGATCGCGCAGACCGGCCTTCTCGAGCGCGTTGATGTTCGCCTTAAACATCGGCATGGTCGTGGTCAGGAAGGCCGAGAAGCCGACGATGTCCGGCTGGTGCTCCTCCACCTCGGCGACGAACCGCTCCGGGGCGACGTTCACCCCGAGATCGATCACGTGAAAGCCGGCGCCCTCGAGCATGATGTTGCACAGGTTCTTGCCGATGTCGTGCACGTCGCCCTTGACCGTGCCCATCACGAACGTCCCCACCTCCGCGGTCCCGGTGTCGGCCAGCAGTGGCCGGAGGATGTCGAGCGCCCCCTGCATCGCGCGGGCGGCGATCAGCATCTCGGGGACGAAGTAGTCGCCCCGCTCGAACCGCGCGCCGACCTCCTCGAGCGAGGGGATGAGCGCGTCATAGAGCATCCGCTCGGGCTCGAGCCCGGAAGCGAGCCCCTGGTTGACCGCGTCGGCGACAACGGGGGCATTGCCGACGAGGGTCTCGTCGTAGAGCAGCTGCAGGGTCTCCTCATGCGTCATGCGGCTAGTTCTCCTTGTTCACGGTGGCCGAGGCGGCGGCTGAGGGCCCGCGTCTCGTCGATCAGGACGGGCGTCAGCTCGCCGATCCGGGCCGGGGTCATGCGGATCGTCGGACCGGAGATGCTCACGGCCGCGATCACGTCTCCGCGCCCGCCGTACACGGGCGCGCCGATCGCCGCGACTCCCTGCTCGAGCTCGTCGACAGCGATCGCAACGCCCTCGTCCCGGACGGTCTCGAGCACTGCCTCGAGCGCCGCCGGGTCGGTGATCGTCGCCGGCGTGTGGCGGGGCAGCGGGCTCGCCGGCAGCGGTGAGCGCCCCAGGGCCATGAACACCTTGCCGGTCGCCGTGCAGTGGTAGTCGACCAGGCGACCGAGCCACTGGCCGGTGCCGAGGAAGTATCGGCCGTCGACCTGGGCCACGTGCTCGACACCGCCGAGCGCGGCCAGGGCCAGGTTGATCGTCTCGCCCGATGCCTCGGCCAGCGCGTCGAGCGAAGGCCGGGAGAGCTCGATGACGTTGCGCTCGAGCATCCCGCGCTCGGCCACGCGGAGGATCGCGGGCCCGGGGCGCAGGCGGCCGCGCTCGCCGTCCTGCTCGATCAGGCCTCGGCGCTCGAGCGCGCTCACCAGCCGCGACGCCGTGCTCTTGGGTATGCCGGTGGCCGCGGCCAGCTCGCTCAACCCGACCGGCGCCTCGCTCTCGAGCACGCGGAGGAGCAGTTCGGCTCCGCGGTCGACCGCGGCCACGCCGGGGGCCGCCGCGGGGCCTCGGGATACTTGAAACTCTTGTTCCATGAACGGATATATTACGCAGGCACGCCCTGAGGTCAAGCGCAATCGAGGAGGCCGCCGTGTTCGTCAACGCCATGCCGCGCTACGAGGTCCTCAGTGAGGACGCGATGGCCACGCTCGACCGAGGCTGGCGCCGGATCGTCTCAGAGCTCGGGATCGAGTTCCTGTTTCCGGAAGCGGTCGAGCTGCTGCGCGCCGCCGGTCAGGTCGTCGAGGACGACAACCGCGTCCGCTTCGACCCGGAGTTCATCCTCGAGCAGGTCGCCAAGGCCCCGCGGGAGTTCGAGCTCCAGGCCCGCAACCCCGAACACACCGCCCACATAGGCGGTGAGCACATGGTGTTCGCCCCCGTCTACGGCTGTCCGTTCATCCGCGAGGGCGACACCCGGCGCGATGCCAAGATGGCGGACTTCGAGAACCTGGTCAGGCTCGCCCAGACCTTCCCCGAGCTCGACTCGCCGGGCGGGACGATCTGCGAGCCCGAGGACCGGCCGCTCGACTCCCGCCACCTGGACATGGTCTACGCGCTCCAGACCCTCTCCGACAAGCCGTATATGGGCTCGGTCACGTCGGGGCGGAATGCCGCCGACACGATCCGGATGGGCGAGATCCTGTTCGGCGGCCGCGACGCGATCGAGCGCGCCCCGGTCTCGATCAGCCTGATCAACGTGAACTCGCCGCTGCGCTACGACGACCGCATGCTGGCGGCGATGTTCGAGTACGTGAACGCGGGCCAGGCCGTGGTCATCACCCCGTTCCTGCTCATGGGGGCGATGTCCCCGGTCTCTCTGCCGGCGACGCTGGTGCAGCAGATGGCCGAGGCGCTGGCCGGGATCGCGCTCGCACAGCTGATCCGGCCGGGGTGCCCGGTGGTTTTCGGCTCCTTCCTCTCGAACACCGACATGCAGTCGGGCTCGCCCTCGTTCGGCACCCCGGAGTCCGGCATCGGCGTGCTCTGCACCGGTCAGATCGCGCGGCGGTTCGGGCTGCCGTGGCGCGGCGGCGGCGCGCTCAACGCCTCCCAGACGGTCGATGCGCAGGCGGCCTACGAGTCGCTCATGACCTTCCTGCCCACGTTCCTCGCCGGCGCCAACTTCGTGATGCACTCGGCCGGGTGGCTCGAGGGCGGGCTGGTCTCCTGCTATGAGAAGTTCATCGTCGACATCGAGCTGCTGCGCGAGCTCCGCCACGAGTTCACCCCGCTCGAGATCGACGACGAGTCGCTCGCCTTCGGGGCGCACGCCGAGGTCGGGGCCGGCGGCCACTTCCTCGGCGCCGCCCACACCCTCGAGCGTTTCCGCGAGTGCTTCTACCGCCCGCTGCTCTCCTCGACCGAGAACTTCGACCGCTGGAGCAAGCGCGGCGCGCGCGACACCACCGCCCGCGCGGCCGAGATCTGGCGGGCCACCCTCGAGCGCTACGAGCCGCCCCCGCTCGACGACGCCGTGCGCGACGAGCTCCAGGAGTTCGTCGCGCGCCGGCGGGTCGAGTTGGGGGATTAGAGGAGGGGGCTGGCGCCCCCTCCCGGGGTTATCGCCCGGGTCAGCCGCGCTGCAGGCGAGCAATCGGCGCGCTCGCGCCACCAGTGCCGTTGCCGTTCGGCGCCGCCACCGTGAACGTGACCGACTCCGCGGCGTTGCGGGCCAGGGCGGTGAGCGCCGCGGCCGGCAGCTTCACCGTGAGGGTGAGTGGCCGCCCCGCCCTGACGCTGGCGCTCACAGGCCCGAGCGCCGAGGTCAGCGAATGCCCGGCTTCGACTTCGAGCCCTTCTTGGCCTTGAGCACGACCTTGTGGGAGGTGGTCGCCACGGTGCACCTCGGCGCGTGGGCCTTGGTCGTGCCGCCGCCCGCGGGGTTCCCGCCCGGCTTGCCCGTCGCGCCGCCGTTCCCGCCGGCGTGGCTCATGCCGCCGCCCTGCACCATCCTGGAGCTGAAGCGCGGCCTGCACATCGGGCACTCGTGCCGTTATTGGCGGCGAATCTTTAGTGCCGGCGGGACAATCTGTACTCGCGGCCGGCCGGTGTTTAGATCGCCCATAGAATCCCGGGCGCCGGGGGTAATTGGATGCGCCATGGGCTGCGACGATCCAGGCAACACCCAAGCAGATGCCGTGCTGGGCAATCTGCCCGTCCCGCTGACGCGGCTCGTCGGCCGCGACGAGGCGCTGGGCGAGTTGCGCTCGCTGGTCTGGCGCACCCGCGTCTTGACCCTCTGCGGCCCCGGCGGCGCCGGTAAGACGCGGCTGGCCACCGGCCTCGCCGAGGCCGTGCGCCCCGACTTCGTCGCCGGCGCTTGGTGGGTCGACCTCTCGACGACGCCGGACGGCGGGCTGGTCGCCCGGACGGTCGCGACGACGCTGCATCCCGACGAGCCGACCGTCGAGCCGACCCCGGCGGCGGTCGCCCGCCGGTTCCCGGAGTCGACGCTGCTCGTGCTCGACAACTGCGAGCACATCGTCGACGGCTGCGCGGATTTCGTCGTCCAGCTGCTCGAGCGCGCCCCGGCCGTCCGGGTCCTGACCACCAGTCGCCAACCGCTCGGTATCCCGGGGGAGCACGTCTGGCGGGTGCTGGGGCTGGCGGTCGATGGCGAGGAGGCCGCCGAGGCCGGCGCCGTCGAGTTGTTCATCGAGCGCGCCGCGGCGGCCAGCGGCTCGTTCGCGCTCGAGGACCCGGACACGCTCGCCGCCGCCGCGCGGATCTGCCGCTGCCTCGACGGGATGCCGCTGGCCATCGAGCTGGCCGCGGCGCGGGTCCCCGTGCTCGGCACCCTGCAGATCGCCGAGCGCCTCGCTCACGAGTCGAGTTTCCTGCGCCAGAGCAACCGCACCGCGCCGGCTCGCCATCAGACGCTGCGGGCGATGCTCGAGTGGAGCCACCGGCTGCTCGAGCCGGCCGAGCAACAGCTGTTTCGGCGCCTGGCGGCGTTTCGCGGGAGCTTCTCGCTCGACGCCGCCGAAGCGGTCGGCGCGTCGAATCCGAGCGAGCGAGGCGACGTGCTCGACCTCCTCGGCGTGCTCGTCGACCGCTCGCTCGTCCACGTCGTCGACAGCCCGGGACCGCCTCGGTACCGACTGCTGGTGACCGTGCGGCAGTACGCGTCCGAGCTGCTCGAGACGAGTGGCGAGGCGCCGGCGACGCGCGAACGGCACGCCCGCTTCTATCGCGCGCTGGCGGACGCGGCGGCGGCACGCCCCGACGACGACGGGCAGAGAGCCGTGCTCGAGCTCGAGCACGACAACCTCAGCCGAGCGCTCCGATGGTGGCTCGAGGAGTCGCCGGCCGACGCGGTCGAGCTCGCTTCCGTCCTGTGGCCGTTCTGGTACCGCCGCGGCTACTACGAAGAGGCGCGCCGGTGCCTCGACCAGGCGCTCGACGACCGCGCGGCGATTCCCGCGCCCACCGCCGCACAGGCGCTGATCCGGGCCGGCGAGGTCGCCTTCCTGCAGTGCGACTACGGCGTGGCGATAACCCGCCTGGAGAGCGCTCTCGGGCTGACCGAGTCCCTCGGCGACCGCCGCGCCAGCGCCACCGCGCTGCAGCGGCTCGGCGGGATCGCGCGTGAGCAGGGCCGCTACGACGAGGCCCGCGCGCTGCATGGGCAGAGCCTCGAGGTCTGGCGCGACCTGGGCGACGCGCACAACATCGCCAGCTCGCAGGACTACCTCGGGTTCGTGGCGTGGCTGGCCGGGGACTGCGACGACGCGGAGGGGTTGTGCGGCACCGCGCTGGCCGAGTTCCAGGCCGCCGGAGACTTCCAGGACGCCGCCTCGGCGCTGGTCAACCTCGGCGCCGCCGCTCTGTACCGCGGAGACGCGGCACTCGCCGCCGAGCGGCTCGAGGAAGCCCTGTCGATCGCCCGCCGGCTCGACTTCCAGGAAGGGCTCGCGTGGGCCATGCACGAGCTGGCGATCGCCGGCCGCCGGCGGCGACGCCCCACGCACGAGAACGCCGGACTGCTGCACTCGGCGCTGCTCATCCACCGGCGCCTCGGCGACCGCTGGCGACTCGCCAGCGTGCTCGAAGAGCTCGTTGCGGCGTGGCTGTGCCGGGAGGATCCGCGACTGGCCGTTGAGGCGCTGGCGGCCGTCGACCGGCTGCGTGCGACGCTCGGCACGCCCGTGCCGCCCGCCGAGGCCCCCGACCGCGACGCCACGCTCGGTCGGCTGCGATCGAAGCTGAGCGCAACCGCGTTTGCGGCGGCCTGGGCCGATGGGCGGGTGGCCGACCTCGAACGCATGATCGATCGCGTCCTCGCCGCGCTCGAGGGCACCGGCGGAGCGGTGCCGACGCCGGCTGAGAGTGGCCCGGCTCCGGTCCTGACCCGCCGCGAGCTGGCGGTGCTCGAATTGCTCAGCGAGGGGCAGACCAACCGTGAGATCGCCGCCGCGCTGTACATCAGCCCCAGCACCGCGGGGGTGCACGTCTCGAACGTCCTGCGCAAGCTGGGCGCGAAGCGGCGCGTCGACGCCGCCGCCCAGGCCCACCGGCTCGGCCTGGTGCGCCGCGAGGAACCGTCGCGGCCGGTCACTTAGCCCTTGCCGGGTGGCGCGCCGCTTGTTAGGCTCGCGGCTAACCGATGACTGATATATCAGCGTTGGGGGCGTTCGTCCCCCTGGCCGGCCGGTGAGCACCGAACCCTCCCGCCTGACGAGCGCGCCGCGCGGCCTGCTGGCCGACCGCGCCTACGCCGAACTGCGCGACCGGATCGTCACGCTGCGGATCCCGCCCGGCGCGCCGATCGATGAAGACGCGCTCGGCCGCGAGCTCGAGATGGGTCGCACGCCGGTGCGCGAGGCGATCAAGCGCCTGGCGCTCGAGAACCTGGTCACGGTGTTCCCGCGGCGCGGCACATTCGCCTCGGAGATCAACATCACCGATCTCGCCGACATCTCGGACGTGCGCCGGCAACTCGAGAGCCACGCCGCTTACCGGGCGGCCCAGCGAATCACCGAGGCGCAGCGGGCCGAGCTCGACGCGCTGCTCTACGAGCTCGCGCGCAGCCCGGGGGCCGACGGCGCGGCGCTGATGGCGCTCGACGCCCGGGTGCACCGGTTCATCCACCGCTGCGCCAACAACCCGTTCATGGAGGAGACGCTCGGGCGCTACCTCAACCTGTCGCTGCGCATCTGGCATCTGGTGATCGATCGCCTCCCCGGTCTGTTCGCGCGCGTGCACGAGCACGAGCAGTTGCTGCGCGCGATCGCCGACGGCGACGCCGAAGGCGCCCGCGAGATCCTCGCCCGGCACATCGGCGCCTTCGAGCGCGAAATCCGGGCGGTGCTGTAGCCCCCTGCTCGCGGCAGCTCGGATTGCCGGCCCCACGGACGCTGCCCGAAGGGCAGCCCCTTCCAATCGCTCGCTTACGCGCGCGTATGGGGCGTCAGCACGATCGTCTGGGGCTCGGTGAATGAGCGCATGACCTCGGAGCCGCCGACCCGGCCGATGCCGCTGTCGCTGCCCGAGCGCCCGCCGAACGGCAGGTGGGCCTCCCAGTAGTTGCTCGACTCGTTGATGTTGACCCAGCCGGTGCGTACCCGGTCGGCGAACTCGAGCCCGCGGCCCAGATCGGCGGTGAAGATCGCCGACAGCAGCCCGTACGGCGAGGCATTGGTCAGCTCGATGGCGTGCTCGAGCGAGTCGACCGCCACGACCGGCGCCACCGGGCCGAAGGTCTCCTCGACCGCGACGCGGGCGTCCGCGGGGACGCCGGCGAGCACGGTGGGCTGCCAGTAAAGCGGAGTGGCATGACCGGGCGCGCGGGCGCCGCCGCTGACCACGCTTGCGCCCCGCTGCACCGCGTCGTCGACGTGCTCGTCCATCTTCATCGCCACCGGCTCGTTGTTCAGCGGGCCCATCGTGGTTCGGTCGTTGAACGGGTCTCCGAGCAGGATCCGCTCGGTCACCCGGCGGGCGAGCAGGTCAACGAACTCGCCCTCGACCGCGCGGTGGACGAGGATCCGTTCCCCGGCCGTGCAGCTCTGACCCGCGCACAGGTAGCACGCGGTCAGCGTCGCGTCCACCGCGGCGTCGAGGTCGGCGTCCTCGAGCACGACCAGCGGTCCGTTGCCGCCCATCTCGAGCAGCGTCGCCTTGCCGGCCGCCGCCTGCGCCACGAGGCGGCCGGTGCCGGTCGACCCGATGAAGCCGACCCCGTCGGTCCCGGGATTGCGAGCGATCTCGTCGCCGACCACCGGCCCGGGGCCGGTGACCAAGTTGAACACCCCGGGCGGAAGATCGGCGTCGGCGAGACAGCGCGCCAGCTCGATCGCGCACACCGCCGTCGTTGGTGCGGGCGTCCACACGACCGCGTTCCCGCAGGCCAGCGCCGGCGCGATCAGCTCCGCCGGCATCGTGTAAGGCCAGTTCCACGGGCTGATCACGCCGACAACGCCGCGGGCGCGCATAACCACCAGGACGCGCTTTCCGGCCGAGAACGAATTCGGCAGTTCGCCGCCGAGCCGCTTGCCGTCCTCCGCGGCCATCCGCCAGTACTCGATCAGCTCGTCGACCTCGTCGAACGCCTCGGCCTTGAGCGGCTTGCCCTGGTCCAGGGTGAGGGTGCGGGCGAGATGCTCTCGGCGGGACTCGATCACGTCGCCGACCGCGTGCATCTTCGCGGCGCGCTCGAACGCGGTCAGCCGCGCCCAGCCGTCGGCGGCCGCCCGCGCCGCGGCGATCGCCCTCCGGGCGTCCTCGCGGTCGCCCTGGGGAACCGCGGCGATCCGCTCCCCGGTGGCGGGGCTCGTCGCCTCGAACGTCTCGCCGCTCGCGCTGGGCGTCCATTCGCCGCCCACGAAGATCTGCTGCAGGGTGTTGATGGCCATGGCTGCCCTCGAGGTCGCGTTGACACAGTTCGACAACTGATATATACCTGCGCGATCAGGCGGAGGTCAACGCCGCGGCATACCTTGGCGCCACCTCGGTGCTCGAGCGGTCGCGGTGTTGTGGTCGCGCCACGTGATGCGCAGACCAGGAGGTCGATTGATGGCAACCGTTGACGAGACACCGACCACCCTGTCGGCTTCCGACGCCGACGAGCTCGCCGGCTTCGGCTACAAGCAGGAGCTCGACCGCTCGTTGGGTTCGTTCTCGTCGTTTGCCGCCGGGTTCAGCTACATCTCGATCCTCACCGGCGTCGTCGCGCTGTTCGGATTCGGGTACCTGAACGCCGGCCCGGGGGTGTGGTGGACGTGGCCGGTGGTGGTCGGCGGACAGATTCTGGTGGCGCTCTGCTTCATGGAGATGGCCGGGCAGTATCCGATCGCCGGCTCGGTCTACCAGTGGTCCAAGAACCTCACATCCGGTGTCTCAGCCTGGATGGTCGGCTGGATCTACATCATCGGCGCGATCGTCACAATCGCCGCCGTGGCGGTCGACTGGCAGGTCGTACTGCCCCAGATCACCACCCACCTTCAGATCTTCGGCGGCGCCGCCGACGCCGGGCTGACGAGCACAAAGGGCGGGGCGCAGAACGCGCTCGTGCTCGGCGGCATCCTCGTGTGCATCACCACGATCATCAACATGCTCGGCGTCAAGCTGATGTCGCGTATCAACAACATCGGCGTGGCCGCCGAGCTGTGTGGCTCAACGATCCTGGTGATCCTGCTGGTGTTCCACGCGCATCACTCGCCGACAGTCATCTTCCACACCTACGGGTACGGTGCCGGCCACGCCTGGGGCTACTTCGGTGCGCTGCTGGTCGGCGGGCTGGTCAGCGCCTACGTGATGTACGGGTTCGACACGGCCGGGACGCTGGCCGAGGAGACGAACGACCCCCGCAGGCACGCGCCGCCCGCGATCATCCGCGCGATCGGTGCGGCCGCCACGATCGGCGGCCTGGTGATCCTCCTCGGCATCATGTCGAACCGGAACATTCACGACAAGAACATCGGCCTCCTCGGCCTGCCGTACGTGATGAAGAAGGCGTTCGGCAACACCACGGGCAACGTGTTCCTGGCCGACTCCGGTCTTGCCATCTTCGTCTGCTGCCTGGCCGTGCAAACGGCGACGATCCGGATGATGTTCTCGATGGCGCGTGACAATCAGCTGCCGTTCGGCTCGGCAATTGCTCGGGTCTCGGGCGCGCGCAAGGTGCCGGTCATCCCGGCGCTCGTGACCGGGATCCTCACCCTCGTGCTGATCGGGGTCAATGTGTCGAATCAGAGCGCGTTCTACGTTCTCACCTCGCTGGCCATCATCATGTTCTACTTGGCGTATCTCGGGGTGACGGTGCCAATGCTGGTCCGCCGGTTCCGGGGTACCTGGCCGAAGCCCGATCACGGCCCGTATTTCTCCCTCGGGCGCTTGGGCATGCCGGTCAACATCGCGGCGGTGGGCTATGGCGTCCTCGTGCTGATCAACATCGCCTGGCCCAGGAACGCCATCTACAACGCCGTGGGCAAGGCTCACTGGTACTGGCAATGGTCCGCCCCACTGTTCATCGCGATCATCGTCGCGATCGGTGCAATCTATTACTACACGGTGCAGGTGAAGAAGGGATCTGAGGTGCTGGCCGAGCACAGAGCCCAGATACCCGAGGCCCCGGTTCCCGCGCCGCTCGGGGACGCAATGCCATGATCGAGGCCGGGGAGTTCGATTACGTCATCGCCGGCGGCGGCACGGCCGGCTGCGTGGTTGCCGCCAGACTGTCCGAGGACCCGTCGGTCAGCGTCTGCGTGCTCGAGGCCGGCCCCTCCGACGTCGACGACCAGCACGTCCTGAAGCTCGGCGACTGGATGTTCCTGCTCGACTCGGGCTATGACTGGGACTATCTGGTCGAGCGCCAGGAGAAGGGCAACAGCTTCCTGCGCCATGCTCGCGGCAAGGTCCTCGGCGGCTGCTCTTCGCACAACTCGTGCATCGCCTTCTGGACGCCGAAGGAGGACCTCGACGAGTGGGCGGCCATGGGCTGCGAGGGGTGGAGCGCCGAGGCGTGCTGGCCGCTCATCCGGCGGCTCGAGACCAACGACGGACCCGGCGATCATCACGGGCGCAGTGGGCCCGTGAACATCATGACCGTCCCGCCCCAGGATCCGTGCGGCGTCGCCCTGCTCGAGGCGGCGGGCCAGGCCGGGCTGCCGACCAGCCGCTTCAACGAGGGGCACACGGTGACAAACGGAGCGGGCTGGTTTCAGATCAACGCCGCGCCAGACAACACACGCATGTCGTCCTCGCACGCCTACCTGCATCCGATCATCGGCCAGCGCTCGAACCTGGAGATCCGGACCGGCTGCTGGGTCAAGCGCGTGGTGATCGACAACCGACGAGCGACCGGAGTGGAATATCTCACGCCGGACATGCTCACCCAGGCGTCGGTGCGGGCCCGGCGGGAGGTCATCCTGAGCGCCGGCGCGATCGACACGCCGAAGCTGCTGATGCTCTCCGGAATCGGCCCGGGGAAGCACCTGCAGGAGTTCGGGATCCCGGTGCTGATCGACCTTCCCGGCGTGGGCGAGAACCTCGACGACCACGTCGAGGGCATCGTCCAGTGGGACTCCAAGCGGCCGATGGTGCGCCAATCGACTCAGTGGTGGGAGATCGGGCTGTTCTCGACCTCCGAGCCGGGGCTCGACCGGCCGGATCTCATGATGCATTACGGATCGGTCCCGTTCGACATGAACACGGCTCGCTGGGGCTATCCGACCACCGAGAACGGGTTCTGCCTGACCCCCAACGTCTGTCGCGGCCGCTCGCGCGGAACCGTCCGGCTGCGCTCGCGCGACTATCGCGACCGGGCTCGAGTCGACCCCCGCTACTTCACCGACCCCGACGGCCACGACGAACGCGTGATGGCCTACGGCATCCGGCTGGCTCGGAAGATCGTCTCCCAGCCGGCGATGGCGG
Source organism: Solirubrobacterales bacterium (assembly GCA_019240655.1). Classification (GTDB taxonomy): domain Bacteria; phylum Actinomycetota; class Thermoleophilia; order Solirubrobacterales; family Solirubrobacteraceae; genus Palsa-465. The sequence continues at coordinate 9,549 of JAFAXX010000170.1, read as the reverse complement.
ACTGGGCCGGCGCCGAGCTGGCTCCGGGGCCCGACGCCGAGAGCGACGACGAGCTGATCGACTACATGCACAAGACGCACAACACGGTGTATCACCCGGCGTGCAGCGCCCACATGGGCCCGGAGTCCGATCCGCTCGCGGTGGTCGACCCGCGCCTGCGCGTGCGAGGCGTCGGCAGCCTGCGGATCGCCGACGGGTCGATCCTTCCCTTCCTCCCCGCGATCAACCCGTGCATCACGACGATGATGGTGGGCGAGAAGTGCGCCGACCTGCTCAAGGAGGATGCGCGGGGGGGCGCCGAGCAGCCGGCGACCCCAGCGGCCGTTTGAGCGGCGCGCCGGCGGCACTTCTCGACGTCACGCGCTTTCTGCGCGAGCACCCGCCCTTCGACGCGCTCGGTCGAGAAACGGTCGAGCGGGTGGCCGCCGCGGCCGAGATCGAGGCGCATCCGGCGGGGACGACGATCTTCGCCGAGGGCGCCGACCCGGTCGAGCATCTGCGCGTGGTGCGAAGCGGAGCGGTCGAGATCGTCCACGACGGGCGCACGCTCGACCTGCTCGGCGAAGGTGAGCTGTTCGGGCACAGCTCGATGCTCTCCGGGCTGCCGACCGGCTTCGAGGCGCGCGCGGCCGAGGACACCGTGTGCTACCGGATCGAGGCCGCCGCAGCGCGCGAGGCCCTGAGCGGCCAGTCGGGCCTGCGCTTCGTCGCCCGCTCGCTGCTCGAGGCCTCGGCCGAGCTCGCCGGGGCGCTCTCCGCGCCGGCGTCCGACCCCGCCTACCAGCCGGTCGGGGCGCTCGTCCGCGGCCGCGCGGTCATCTGCGGCCCCGAGACGCCGATCCGTGAGGCGGCCCAGCGGATGGCCGCCGTCGACGCCACCTCGGTCGTCGTCGACCGCGGCGATGGGTCGCTCGGGATCCTCACCAATCACGACTTGCGCACCCGTGTGGTCGCGGGCGGGCTGCCTGGCGATGCGCCGGTCTCGGCCGCGATGTCCGCCCCCGCCTACACCTGCCGGCCCGACCAGCTCGGCGGCGAGGTCCTGCTCGAGATGCTCGACCGCGGCTTTCGCCACCTCCCGGTCGTCTCGGCGACCGGGGCGATCCTCGGGGTGCTCGAGGACCTCGACGTCGTCGCCGCGCAGATCCGGTCGTCGGTCTTCCTGCGCCAGCGGATCGCCCGGTCCCGAACGGTGGAGGAACTGGCCGCCGCCGCGCGCGAGATCCCGGCGGGCGCCGTCTCCATGCTCGATGCCCGCGTCGCCCCGGCGAACATCATGGCCGTCCGCGCGGTGGTGGTCGACGCGCTGACCCGGCGGCTGCTCGAATTCGCCGTCCGGGACGCCGGCGAGTCCCCGGCCCCGTTTGCCTGGCTGGCCCTCGGCAGCCAGGCGCGGCGGGAGACGACGCCGAGCGCGGACGTCGACAGCGCGATCGCCTGGTTCGGCGACATCGCGGAGACCGAGGTCCGGGCCGCCCTGCACGCGATCGGGCGGACCGTCGTGGCCGGACTCGAGCGCTGCGGCCTGGTGCCCGATCCCCACGGCGCGTCGGCCTCGAACCTGCTGTTCGTGCGGTCGGTGGACTCCTGGCAGCGCGCGGCGCGAAGTTGGATCGCCGATCCAACGCAGGAGCAGGCGCTGATCCTGGTCTCCGTGCTCGTCGACAGCCGACCCGTGTGGGGCGTGCACACCGGCACTCCGGTCTCCGACGCGTTCCGCCCAGCTCCGGAGAACCCGGCCCTTCTCCGGCTCCTGGCCCGGTTCGCGCTCTCCCAGCGCCCCCCCACCGGCTTCTTCCGCGGCCTCGTCGTCGAGCACACCGGCGAGCACCGCGGCCGGCTCGACCTCAAGCACGGCGGCATCATCCCGATCGTCGACCTCGCTCGCTGGGCCGGCATGGCGGCCGGCGTGACCAGCGCCTCGACGACCGCGCGGCTGCACGCCGCGGCCGAGGCCGGCACCCTGCCGGCCGGCGATGCGCACACGCTCGAGGACGCCTTCGAGCTGATCGGCGGGCTGCGGCTGCGCCATCAGGTCGAGCAACTCCGCGAGGGCGAGGCGCCCGACGACTACCTCGATCCCACCCGGCTGAGCGGGCTGACCCGGAGCCATCTTCGCGAGGCGTTCCGGGCGATCGCGGCGATCCAGAAGCGGATCGCGGCCGAGCTCCGTCCGGGCGCCGCGGTCATGCCGTGACCGGCGGGCGGCCACGGACATGCCGTGACCGGCGGGCGGCCAGAGTGGGAGCCCGCCCCCGCGGGGCGGCGGCGGGCGGCCAGAGCGGGAGTCCGCCCGCCCGGCGAGCCGTCCGCCGCGCCGCCGATGATCCGGGCATGAGCTGGCGTCGCCGTCCGCCGCGCCGCGGATGATCCGGGCATGAGCTGGCGATCCACGCGTGCGGCCGGCCACACGGGTGAGCCGAACCGCCAGGTGGCGGTGATCGACCTCGGCTCCAACTCGTGGCGCCTGGTCGTCTTCACGTTCGTTCCGGGGGTGTGGTGGAAGCGCACCGACGAGCTCTACGAGACGGTCCGGATCGGCGAGGGCCTCGGCGCCTCGGGCCGGCTGAGCGAGCCGGCGATGCAGCGCGGGCTCGAGACCCTGGCGGTGTTCGAGCGCTTCTGCGCCGCGGGCGCGCTTCGCCCGCGCGACATTCACGTCGTGGCCACGAGCGCGATCCGGGACGCCGCCAATCAGACGGAGTTCGTCGCCCGCGCCGAGGCAGCGACGTCGATGCGGATCGAGGTCCTCTCCGGCGAGGACGAGGCGCGCTTCGGGTACGTGGCGGCGATCAACACCTCGACGTTGACCGACGGCGCGGTGCTGGAGCTGGGCGGCGGCAGCCTGCAGCTGATCCGCGTGCGCGACCGCGAGGCCGCCGAGCTGGAGTCGTATGAACTCGGCGCGGTGCGGCTCACCGAGCGGTTCCTGTGTGGCTCGGGTCCGGCCAAGAAAAAGGACCTCCAGCGCGTTCGCGCCCACGTTCGGGAGACGCTGGCCGCCACCGGCTGGTTGCCCGAGGCCGGGGATCGCCTGGTCGGCATCGGCGGCGCGGTCCGCAACCTCGCGGCCGCGGCTCAGCGCCGGGCCGGCCAGCTCGACATCGGGGTGCAGGGCTTCGTCATCACCGCCAAGGAGATCGGCGCGCTCGTGCGCGCACTGGCGCGCTTGCCGGTAGCCGAGCGCGGCAGCGTTCCCGGCATCAAGCCGGGGCGCGGCGACATCATCCTGGCCGCCGCGCTGGTGATCGAGACGGTGCTCGAGCTCGGCGCCTTCGCGGGCATCGAGGTCACCGAGGCGGGTCTGCGCGACGGCATCTTCCTGGCCCGCGAGATGCTCGCCGGAAGCGAGCCGCGCTTCGACGACGTCCGCCACGCGGCGGTCTGCAACCTGGCCATCCAGTATCAGGCGGACATGACCCATGCCGAGCATGTGGCCCGCCTGTCGCTGCAGATGTTCGACTCGCTCGTCGCCGGCGGCCTGTTCGTGCCCAAGCCCGGCGAGCGCGACCTGCTCTGGGCCGCCGGCATGCTCCACGACGTCGGCATGACGATCGCCTACGACGATCACCACAAGCATTCCCAGTACCTGATCGTCAGCGCCGAGCTGCCGGGCTTCGATCCCCGTGAGCGGGCGCTGATCGCCCAGATCAGCCGCTATCACCGCAAGGGCGCGCCCAAGCCAGGAGAGCTCGCCTCGCTCGCCGATGAGGGCGACGAGGAGCTGCTCGAGCGCTGTGCGGTGATCTTACGCATGGCCGAGCACCTCGAGCGCGGGCGTGACCAGTCGGTCAGCGAGGCCCGGCTGCGGCCGAACGGCCACGGCGCGGTGCTGTATCTCGAGGCCGCCGGCGATCTCACCGTCCCCCGCTGGAGCGTCGAGCGCTACGGCGACGAGGAGGCGTTCGAGCGGGTGTTCGGCCGCCGGCTGTCGATCGGCTGAGCGGCGATGGTGGAGCTCGAGGACGTCCGGGCGGCGGCGAGGAGGCTCGCCGGCGTCGCGCACCGCACCCCGGCGATCACCTCCCGGACGCTCTCCGCCCGGGCCGGCTCCGCGGTGGTGCTGAAGGCCGAGCTGCTGCAGCGAACCGGCTCGTTCAAGTTTCGCGGCGCGTACAACCGGATCGCCTCGATCTCGCCTGAGGATCGGCGGCGCGGCGTGCTGGCGTTCTCCTCGGGCAACCACGCCCAGGCGGTCGCCCTCGCCGCCTCGCTGCTCGGCTCGGCGGCGACGATCGTGATGCCCGCCGACGCGCCGGCGGTGAAGCTGGCCGCCACGCGCGCCTACGGCGCGGAGGTCGTCACCTACGACCGCTACAGCGAGGATCGGGAGGCGATCGCGCGCCGGATCGTCGTCGAGCGGAGCGCCACGCTCGTGGCACCGTTCGACGATCCGCTCGTCATCGCCGGCCAGGGCACCGCCGCGCTCGAGCTGATCGAGGACGCCGGCGGGCTCGACGTGCTGGTCGTCCCGGTCGGCGGCGGTGGGCTGATCGCCGGTTGCGCCACCGCGGTCAAGGCGCTGTGTCCCGGGGCGCGAGTTGTGGGAGTCGAGCCCGCGGCGGCCGACGATTATCGCCGCTCGCTGACCGCCGGCCGGCGGATCCGGATCGACGTGCCGCGGACGATCGCCGATGCGCTGCAGGTGCCGACGCCCGGGGAGCTGACCTTCCCGATCGCCCAGGCGCGAGTCGATGCGATCGTCACGGTGTCCGATGCCGAGCTCGTCGACGCCATGCGCTTCGGCTTCGAGCGGCTGAAGCTGGTGCTCGAGCCCGGAGGCGCGGCCGGGCTGGCGGCGCTGCTCTCCGGACGCGTCGAACTGGGCGGGCGGGACCGCGCCGGGGTGATTCTCTCCGGCGGCAACCTCGACCCGCTCCGGTTCGCGGAGCTGCTCGGCGGTGGGCCCGCCCGGCGGTGACGCTCGGTCAGCCGGCCGGGCTCGGTCGGCCGGCGGGGGTCCGTCCGCCTGGTGGGCGTCAGCCTGGTGGGCTCCGTCAGCCTGGTGGGCTCCGTCCGCCCGGTGAGGCTCCGTCAGCCGGTACCCGGCGGCCGAGGCAGCGTACAGTTGCAGCATGCTCTGGCTGCTTCGCCACGCCGAGGCCCGCGACGGCAACCGCGATGACGAACGCCCGCTCACCGACCGGGGGATGCGCCACGCCGAGGCGGCCGGCCTGACCCTCTGGCGGCTGTCGGTCCATCTCGACGCCTGCTTCAGCAGCCCGAAGCGGCGCGCGATGCAGACCGCAGAGCTCGCCTGCCGGCCGCTCGGGGTGCCGGTCACGGCCAGCCCCGCGCTGGCCGGCGAGCCGTTCGACGTACGCGACGTGACCGCCGGCCTCGATGACGTCCTGCTCGTCGGCCACGATCCGTCGTTCTCGATGACGCTGCACGACCTGACCGGGGCTCAGGCGCGGATGCGCAAGGGCGGACTGGCCGCGGTCCAGAAGGGAGAGCTGCTGGTGTTGATGCGACCTCACGAGCTGGAGGCGATCGCCGGCGCTGAGCAAGCGGGCGCGCCCGCATTCGGCGGCGATGAAACCGCGGCGGAAGAGCCGGCATGAGCGACTCATCGCTGCAGACTGACGCGCTTCGCGGCGATGAGAGCACCGCAACGCTCGACGTCGCCGATCCGTCTCTGTACGTCAACCGCGAGCTCTCGTGGCTCGATTTCAACGATCGCGTCCTTCAGCTCGCCGAGGACGAGTCGCTGCCGCTGATCGAGCGGGTGAAGTTCCTGGCCATCTTCGTGACCAACCTCGACGAGTTCTTCATGGTCCGCGTGGCCGGGGTGCACGACCAGGTGGAGGCCCGGATCGACGCCCGCGGGCCGGACGGGCTCTCGCCCACGGCGACGCTCGAGGGCATCGCCGCGCGCGTGCGCCAGCTCGATCGTCGTCACGCCCGCCAGTTCGCCGAGGTCGTGCGGCCCGCGCTCGCGCGCGAGGGCATCCGCATCATCACCTGCAACGAGTCCGACGCGCCCGCCGGCGAGATCGAGCGCCATTTCCGTGAGCAGATCTTTCCCGTGCTGACACCCCTGGCCATCGGTCCCGGACGGCCGTTCCCGTACATCTCGAACCTCTCCCTCAGCCTGATCGTGCGCCTGCACGACCCCGAGGCCGACCACGACGCGTTCGCGCGCGTGAAGGTGCCCAAGGAGGTGCTGCCGCGCTTCGTCGAGATCGCCAAGGACACCTTCATCCCGCTCGAGGAGATCATCTCCCGGCACCTGGACACGCTGTTTCCCGGCATGGAGATCGTCAGCTACGACTTCTTCCGGGTCACCCGCGACGCGGATTTCGAGGTCTCCGACGAGGCCGACGATCTGCTGCGGGCGGTCGAGGACGAGCTGCGCCGACGGCGCTTCGGCGAGGTGGTCCGGCTCGAGGTCGGCGCCAGCATGGACCCGGCGCTGCGGAACAGCTTGATCGACTGGCTCGGCGTCGACGAGATCCAGGTCTACGACGTCGAGGGCATGCTCGACCTCGGCGATCTCTGGCAGATCGCGGGCGTCGAGGGCCATCCCGAGCTGCGGCAATCGCCGTGGACACCCCTCACTCACCCGGCGTTCGGCCCCGGCCCCGGCGACCGCGGCGAGCAGCCCGACGTGTTCGCCGCAATGCGCGCCGGCAACGTGCTCGTTCACTACCCCTACCACTCGTTCGCGACCAGCGTCGAGCGGTTCGTCAAGCAGGCGGTCGAGGACCCAAACGTCCTCGCGATCAAGATGACCGTGTACCGGACCTCCGACGACTCGGCGCTGGTGCCCTCGCTGATCGAAGCAGCTGAGAAGGGCAAGCAGGCCGTGTGCATGGTCGAGCTCAAGGCCCGCTTCGACGAGCGCCAGAACATCCACTGGTCACGTGCGCTCGAGGAAGTCGGCGCACACGTGGTGCACGGCATCCCCGGTCTGAAGACCCATGCCAAGGCGATCCTCGTCGTCCGCCGCGAACGCGAGGGCGTACGCCACTACGTGATGGTCGGGACCGGCAACTTCCACGCCAAGAACGCCCGGCTCTACGAGGACTTCGGCTTGTTCACCACCGACCGCGAGATCGGGCAGGAGGTGGCCAACCTGTTCAACTCGCTGACCGGTTACGGCCACCCCAACCACGAGCGCAAAGTGCTCGTCGCCCCGGCGTGGATGCGCCGTCCGTTGATCGAGGAGATCGAGCGGACCGCCGCCGCCTACCAGGACGGCACCGACGCCAGGATCGTCATGAAGATGAATTCGCTCGTCGACGAACAGTGCATCGAAGCGCTTTACCGCGCCTCGCAGGCGGGCGTGCCGATCGACCTCAACGTCCGCGGGATCTGCTGCCTGGTTCCCGGCCTGCCGGGAGTCAGCGAGACGATCAACGTGGTGTCGGTGGTCGGGCGCTTCCTCGAGCATTCCCGCATCTACGCGTTCCACCGCGGCGGCGAGCACGTCTACTACATCGGCTCCGCCGACCTCATGCCGCGCAACCTCGACACGCGGGTGGAGCTCCTGGCGCCGGTGGAGGACCGGGAGCTGAGGGCCGAGCTCGAGGACACGCTCGAGCGCTGCCTGGCTGACGATTGCTTTGCCTGGACGCTCGGCTCCGACCGCCACTGGGCGCGCCGGCGGGGCGGCACGCGCGCCGTGCACCGGGAGCTGATGGAGCGGGCCATCGACCAGGCGTCGATGGTGGCGAGCTGAGCCCGGCGCCTCCGAAGGCGGCGCCGGCCTGATGCAGAGCACGATCCTCGTCGTCCTCGTGGTGGTCACCGCGCTGGCGTTCGACTTCACCAACGGCTTTCACGACACCGCGAACGTGATCGCCTCGGCGATCTCCACCCGCGCGCTATCGCCCCGGACCGCGATCGCGCTCGCCGCGGTACTCAACTTCGCCGGCGCGTTCGTCTCGCTGAAGGTCGCGGCCACCGTCGCCACCGGGATCATCGATCCGGCCAAGATCACCGAGGCGGTCGCCTTCTCGGGGCTGATCGGAGCGATTATCTGGAACCTCATCACCTGGTACTTCGGGCTGCCCTCGAGCTCTTCGCACGCGCTGATCGGCGGCGTGATCGGCGCGCTGCTGGCCGCGGTCGGCGGCTCGGGAGTGAATTGGGACGGGCTGATCGGCAAGGTCGTCGTCCCGGCGCTGATCGCACCCGTGCTCGCCTTCGTCGTCGCGGGCGTCTCGATCGTGGCCGTCTATGCCATGCTCGGCCGCCGGCGCCCCGGCCTCGTCAACCGTGGCTTTCGCCTCGGGCAGGTGCTGACGAGCGGGATGCTGGCGCTCGCACATGGCACCAACGACGCCCAGAAGACGATGGGGGTGATCACGCTGGCGCTGGTGGCCCATGGCACGATCAGCGCCGATCACGTCTACGTGCCGACGTGGGTCGTGCTGTGCGCCGCCTCGGCGATCGCCCTCGGCACCTACGCGGGCGGCTGGCGGATCATCCGAACGGTCGGCACCCGGATCATCCGGATGGACCCCGCCCAGGCCTTCGCCGCCCAGAGCGCCGGGGCGTCCGTCATCCTCGCCTCGTCGCATTTCGGCTATCCCCTGTCCTCGACCCATGTGATATCGGGCGCGGTGATGGGCGCCGGCGCGGCCAAGCGACTGTCCGCCGTCCGCTGGGGCGTGGCGGGGAACATCGCGGTCGCCTGGGTCCTGACCCTCCCGGCCGCCGGCCTGTTCGGGGCGGCCGTCTACTTTCTCCAGCAGGCGCTGGGCGCCGGCGTGCTCGGCCCGATGCTGATCTGGCTGGTGGCGCTGGCGCTGCTGGCGAGTCTGATCCTGGTCCGCCGGACCCGATTCGCGCGGGCGGCGCAGGCGTCGTGACCGCCGCGATCATCGACACCGCGACCCTCGCGAAGGTCGTCGTCTACTCCCTGCTGGCAGGCGTCGGAATCTCGGTGCTGTTCGCCGTCGGCGTTTCGAGTGCGGCCTCGGTCGCCGACGCGCTCCGTGACCGCCGGACCGCCGCCGGCGCCGCGTGGGTGGTCGTGTTCGTTCTCAGCGCGGTGGTGGTGCTGGGGATCGTCGTGCTCGGGATCGTCGTGATGAGCACCAAGTGAGCCGGCGGATCGTCGTCCTCGGGATCGTCCTCATCAACACCGAGTGAGCCGGCGGATCGTCGTGCTCGGGATCGTCGTGATCAGCACCGAGTGCGCCGGCGGATCGTCGTGCTCGGGATCGTCGTGATCAGCACCGAGTGAGCCGGCGGATCGTCGTGCTCGGGATCGTCGTGATCAGCACCGAGTGAGCCGGCGGCTCACCCGTTCTGGGCGCTCTGGGGACGGGTCCCGAGCTGGACCTGGACCGACTTGGTTGCGCCGCCGCGCTTGACCTGCAGGGTGATCGTCTGGCCGGGGGGATAGTTGTCGACCGTCTCGATGAACTGCTCGGTGGAGGCGACCGCCTTGCCGTTGATCGCGGTGACCACGTCGCCGGATTGCAGGCCCGCGTTCTCGGCCGGTGAGCTGGGCTGGACCGTGGTGATCTGAGCGCCGCCCGAGGTCGAGCTCGGGTTCAGCTCGACGCCGACGTAGGAGTGCTTGACCGAATGCCC
>JAFAXX010000094.1 GCA_019240655.1 Solirubrobacterales bacterium | reverse complement strand
CCGTCGTAGCCGAGCACGACCTCGCTTAGCACGTCGCGGCACCGCGGTGAGGACGAGCGCTGCCAGGAGCTGCCCCTCTCGCGCCACCGGCAGCTGGTCGAGGGCCTGAGGCGGGTCGGAGAGCGCCACGGCGCCGAGCGGCTCAGGCTCCCGGTCGGAACATCTGGAACACGCGCTCGACCACGGCGTAGTCCCCCGGTCCCCCGCAGCGGGCGACCGGACGCAGCGCGGCGGTGTCGACGCCGTCGCCGTCGATCGCCCGCGCGTCGAGGTGGATGCCTACCACCTGGCCGATGACCAGGTGTTGGCCGAAGCGGTTGCCGTCGAGATCGAAGCTGTACGGCGCCAGGTTGACCCGCCCGCCGGCGCTCATCGTCGAGATCCACCCGATCGGCCGCGGCGCCACCAGCGCCTTGAACGGATCATGCGGCAGCACCCCGCGGTCGCGGCGCTCGGGCTCGTAGAACAACATGCGGCCACGCTAGCGAGTTCCCCCCTCGGGTTGCCGAGCGCGTGAATTCCTCCCGTCGCCGCGGTTTATCGATAGGGTCCGGGGTCAGCGTGGCAGTACGACGCCAAGGCGGAGGGACGCAGATGTCTGGTGAGCGCGAAGACTGGGAGTATGCCGACGGTCCCACGGTCGGGCCGGATGTCCCGGTCACGAGCGAGCCGCGGCCGGAGGAGCAGCCCGGCGTACCGGCGCCCTCGCTGGAGGAGGCCGGCGAAGCCGGTCGCGAGGAGACCGGCGACGGGACCGAGACCCCGCGCAACTCAGAGGCGCGCGGAGGCGACGGAGACCCGGGCGGTTGAGGTCGGCGCGCTGGTGCGGGCGCCGCGGCGAGACCAAGCTGTGCAGCGGTCGGCGCCGGTGGTGCTGATCCACCTCGATGTTTCTCCCTGGCCGGCGGCCGGCCGCACACCCGCAGGCCACGCGTTCGCTGCCTGAATTGGTAATTTTTGGACGTCTGGTTTCGCAGCGCGAAAGGATCACCTTCATGAAGCTCGCCCGTCTGACCCAACCCATGGTGCGTGAGAACGGCGGCCTGCGTCCCGCCTCGTGGGATGAGGCGCTCGACCGGGCGGCCGAGGGCTTCCGCGCCGCCGTGGAGAGCCGGGGCCCGGACACGTTCGGGATGTTCAGCTGCTCGAAGTCCACCAACGAGGTGAACTTCATCGCCCAGAAGTTCACCCGGTCGGTCATCGGCACCAACAACATCGACTCGTGTAACCGAACTTGACACGCTCCTAGCGTCGTCGGTCTGGCGACGGTCTTCGGCGCTGGTGGCGGCACCAGCTCATACTTGGAAGTCCAGGACACAGACGTGATCCTGCTGTGGGGCTCGAATGCGCGCGAGGCCCATCCGATTTTCTTCCACCACGTGCTGAAAGCGGTTCATGCCGGCGCGCGGCTGCACGTGATCGATCCGCGACGGACGACGTCGGCGCAATGGGCCGACACGTGGCTGGGACTGAACGTCGGGAGCGACGTCGCGCTGGCCAACGCGATGGGCCGGGAGATCATCCACGCCGGCCTGTGCAACCGCGCGTTCATCGAGCACGCGACCACCGGCTTCGAGGCCTACGCGGCCGGCGTCGAGCGCTATACGCTGGAGCACGCCGAGAAGGTGACCGGGGTTCCCGCCGACGCGATCCGCGAGGTCGCCCACGCCTACGCGCGCGCCGACCGAGCCGAGCTCTGCTGGACGCTCGGGATCACCGAGCACCACAACGCGGTCGACAACGTGCTGGCCCTGATCAACCTCGCGCTGCTGTGTGGGCACGTCGGCCGGTACGGCAGCGGTCTGAACCCGCTGCGCGGACAGAACAACGTCCAGGGCGGCGGCGACATGGGCGCGATCCCGAACCGCCTCCCGGGCTTCCAGGACCTCGAGAACGACGAGGAGGCCTGCGCGCGGTTCGAGCGAGCGTGGGGCACGCCGATCAATCGCAAGTACGGCTGGCACATGACCGAGATGCTGGCGGCGATCGACCGCGGCGAGCTGACGGCGCTCTACGTGCTCGGCGAGAACCCGGTCCAGTCCGATGCCGACGCACACCACGTCCGCCACCTGCTGGCGAGCCTCGATCACCTCGTCGTCCAGGACATCTTCCTCACCGCGACCGCCGAGATGGCCGACGTCGTGCTGCCGGCGGCGGCGAGCTGGTGCGAGTCCGAGGGCACGGTCACCAACAGCGAGCGGCGCGTCCAGCGCGTCCGGGCCGCGCTGCGGCCGCCCGGCCAGGCCCGCGACGATCTCGAGATCATGTACGACCTCGCCCGGCGGCTCGGCCACGACTGGCGCTACGACTCGTCCGAGGCCGTGTGGAACGAGCTGCGCTCGCTGGCGCCCAACCACGCCGGCATGAGCTATGCCCGCCTGGAGGAGCTCGGGGGGATCCCGTGGCCGTGCTTCCACGAGGACCGGCTCGAGCCCTCGTACCTGCACGGGTGGCTGTGGGAGGACCCGCTGCCGCGCCCGCCGGTGCCGTTCACCGTCGTCGAGGACGAGCCGCCGGTCGACGAGCTCTCGGAGGACTTCCCCCTCCTGCTCACGACCGGGCGGCGGCTCGACTCGTTCAACACCGGCGTCCAGACGGGCGGGTACATCTCGCCGCTGCGCCGGGCCGAGGAGCTCGAGCTGTCGATCGCCGACGCGGAGAAGCTCGGGCTCGAGGATGGGCAGCGGGTCCGGATCACCTCGCGGCGGGGCTCGGTCACCGCGCCCGTGCGGGTCCAACCGTCCCTGCGGCGCGGGCTGGCGTTCATGACCCTGCACTTCCCCGAGGAGGTCGAGACGAACTTACTGACGATCAACGCCACCGATCCGAAGTCGGGGACGGCTGAGTTCAAGGCGACGGCGATCCGGGTCGAGCCCGTCGCCGGGGATGGGCTGGGCGACCGCGCGGCGGCCGTCGAGCCGGTCGCGATGGCCGGCGACTGATGGACATCGTCCTTCACGACGTCAGCCCGAGCCGCGCCGAGCGCGAGGCGGTCGACGCCGTGCTCGGTTCGCCGGGAAGCGCCTGGGAGGGGGCGGGCGAGCCGCTCCCGGGCGACGAGCACCTGGCCCGCGGCGGCCACGCCGCGCGCGAGCAGCGACATCTCCTGCTGCCGGTCCTCCATGCCGTCCACGCCCGCGCCGGCTGGATCAGCCCCGGCGCGCTCAACTACATCTGCCAGCGGCTCACGATCCCGCCGTCGGACGCCTACGGCGTCGCCACGTTCTACGCGCTGTTCTCGCTCGAGCCGCAGCCGCCCGTGGTGGCCCACGTCTGCACCGACGTCGCCTGTCTGGCGGGCGGCGCGCCGGAGTTGTGCGCCGAGCTCGAGCAGCGGATCGGCCCCGCCGGCGGCCACCGGTCCAACGGAAACGCGATCTGGCTCGAGAGCCCCTGCCTCGGTCTCTGCGAGCGCGCGCCCGCCGCCCTGGTGACGATCGCCGGCGAGCATCCGGTCGAGCATCCGCTCGCGCCGGCCGCCGCCAATCGGCTGACGGCGGTGATGGCCGGCGAGGGCCCGCCGGACCCGCCCGCGCCGAAGGTCCCGCAGGCGGGCGGCGAGGGTCTGCGGCTGGTGCGCCGGGTCGGGGTCGTCGACCCCGGCTCGCTCGACAGCTACCGCGCCCACGGCGGCTACGACGCGCTGAGGGCCGCGTTCGACCTCGGGCCGGCCGGCGTGCTGCGCGAGGTGAACGACTCCAAGCTGCTCGGTCGCGGCGGCGCGGCGTTCCCGACCGGTCGCAAATGGGAGGCGGTGGCTCGCAACCCCCGACGCCCGCATTACCTCGTGTGCAACGCCGACGAGTCCGAGCCCGGCACATTCAAGGACCGGATCATCCTCGAGCACGACCCATTCCGGCTGATCGAGGCGATGACGATCGCGGGCTTCGCCACCGGATGCGAGCAGGGCTACCTGTACCTCCGCGGCGAATATCCGCTGGCCTGGGAGCGGCTCGTGGAAGCGATCACCGCGGCACGCGCTCGCGGCTTCCTCGGCGAGGACATCCTCGGCTCCGGCGTCGGCTTCGACATCGAGCTGCGCAAGGGCGCCGGCGCGTACATCTGCGGCGAGGAGACCGCGCTGTTCAACTCACTCGAGGGCTACCGCGGCGAGCCTCGCAACAAGCCCCCGTTCCCGGTCGACTCCGGCCTGTTCGGGCGCCCGACTGTGATCAACAACGTCGAGACTCTGATCAACGTCCCGGACATCGTCGTCGAGGGTGGACTCGCCTACGCGCAGATCGGCACCGAGTCATCCACCGGCACCCGGCTGTTCTGCCTGTCGGGCCGGGTCGCGCGGCCGGGGCTCTACGAGGTCCCGCACGGCACGCGGCTGAACGAGCTGATCGACCTGGCCGGGGGCGTGGCCGGCGGGGCCACGCTGCGGACCGTCCTGCTCGGCGGCGCCGCCGGACGGTTCCTCGCCCCGGAGGAGATCGACGTCGAGCTGTCGTTCGAGTCCACCCGCGAGGTCGGCACGACGATGGGCTCCGGCGTGGTCATGGTCGTCGACGACACCGTCGATCTGCCGGCGATCCTGCGCCGGATCGCCGCCTTCTTCCGCGACGAGTCCTGCGGCCAGTGCGTGCCCTGCCGGGTCGGCACGGTGCGCCAGGAGGAGGCGCTGGCCCGGCTGGCCAACGGCCGTCCCCGGCAAAGCGTCGCGGCTGAGCTGGCGCTGCTCGGCGAGATCACGGCGGCGATGCGCGACGCGTCGATCTGCGGTCTCGGCCAAACTGCCGCCGATGCGATCGAGTCGGCACTGACCAAGCTGGAGGTGTTCTAGACGATGAGCCATGCCCTGCGGGCGGCGCCGCCGCGAACGGTCGAGATCAAGCTCAACGGCAGGCCGGTCCAAGCCCGGGAGGGGATGACGATCCTCCAGGTGTGCCAACGGCAGGGGATCGAGATTCCGACGCTGTGCTGGGAGCGGACGCTGACGCCGGTCAACGCCTGCCGGGTGTGTGTGGTCGAGATCAAGGGGGCGCGCGTGCTCGCCCCGGCGTGCGCGCGCAAGGTCGAGGAGGGGATGGAGATCGAGACCCACTCCGAACGCGTTCGCCACAGCCGCAAGATGGTGCTCGAGTTCCTCGCCTCCTCGGTGGACCTGGCGACGACGCCGAACGTCGATCGGTGGCTCGAAGAGTACGACGCGCGTCCGGGGCGCTACGGGCCGCCGGCGCCTCCGTTTGCCGAGGGCGAGCGCGACCGCCTGCGGGCGGGCCATCACGAGATCCCCGACGGCACCCACGCCGCCACCGTCCACCAGCCGCCGAAGATCGACAACGAGCTCTACGTCCGCGACTACGCCAAGTGCATCCTCTGTTACAAGTGCGTCGAGGGGTGCGGCTCGGACTGGCAGAACACGTTCGCGATTTCCGTCGCCGGACGCGGCTTCGACGCTCGCATCGCCACGGAGTTCGCCAACCCGCTGCCGGACTCCGCGTGCGTGTACTGCGGCAACTGCATCGCGGTCTGCCCGACCGGGGCGCTGATGTTCAAATCCGAGTTCGACCATCGCCAGGCCGGGACCTGGGACGAGAGCCGCCAGACCGTGACCACCACGATCTGCGGGTACTGCGGCGTGGGCTGCAACCTCGAGCTGCACGAGCAGGACAACGAGATCGTCAAGGTGACCTCACCGCTCGACCACCCGATCACCCGCGGCAACCTCTGCGTCAAGGGCCGGTTCGGCTTCCAGCACGTCCAGAACCGCGGCGAGCCGGCGGTCCGGGATGGCAACGGAGGTCCTCCAGCGCCGGCGCAGGCGCGTGGCGGCGACGGGAAGGGTGCTTGAAATGTTCTCCGCCGACGACGCCGAGTCCCGCGCCACCGCCGACGAGGGCCAGCGCACCATCCCCGTCCCCGGCGCGGACGGCTGGTCCTTCATGCCGTTCGAACGCAACGACGAGACCCGCGAGCACCACATCACGCTCGTCCGCGACGCCGACGGCGAGACGGTTGAGATGACGCTGCCCTCGTTCGTCGAGCGCGGCGACGAGCTCGACCAGATGGCAGTCCTGGTCATCCGCGCCCGCGAACGCCGGCGGGATCTCAAGGGCCTCGGCGCATAGCGAGCGCGTGCTGAGCGTCAAGCCGTTGCGGCGCGGGTAACCACGCCCGGAGTGAGCACGCTCGAGCGATTCGAGTTTGCCTGGGCGCCCGAGTACGAGCGCGCCGCGCGGCTGTTCGGCATCGTCCCGGAGAAGACGTGGGTGGCCCTCGGCGACGGCGGGCTCGACGCGCGCTTCGGCCGCTGGCGGCTACAGACGCCCGTGTCGAACATCACCGACGTGAGCGTCACCGGTCCCTACCGCTTTCTGAAGACGGCCGGGCCGCCGCGCCTCGGCATCACGGACCTCAGTCTCACCTTCGCCTCCAATGGGCAGCGCGGCGCACTCATCACCTTCCGCGAAAACGTCCACGGCGTCGAGCGCATCGGGCTGATCCGCCACCCGGAGCTGACCGTGACCGTCGCGGAGATCGACCGGTTCGTTTCCGCGCTGCGCGCGCGTGCCGGTCTCGCGCCCTAGATCGGGGTAGGGGCCTCGCTGCGCTCGGCGTCCGTGGGGCCTGACATCCGGACGCCTTGTTGGGCGGTCGCTCGGTCTCTGCAGGCGCCAGCCGACAGCACCACCAAGACACGAAAAGCGACACGAACCCACAACGCCCGGAGTAGCCGGCCGCGCGTCACGGCCCGCTCCGCCTCCGGCCTCGCCACGGGCGAGCCGGCCGCGCGTCATCCGGCTGGACGTCGAGCGCAGCGAGGGCCCTGAACGTCAGCGTCCCCCGCCGGCGCCGATCGCCAGGCAGCGCCTCGCGTGCGCAGCTACGGGCGGTAAGCTCGTCACGCCGATGTAGCCTCCGACGCTCGGCGACAATGTCGCCATGACCACGTTCCCCGAATCCCACCGCGACCTGCTCGCGGGCCAGGTGGCGTCGCTGGCGACGCTCGGCAGCGACGGCTTCCCGCAGGTCACCGAGGTTTGGTTTCTGCACGACGACGGCGAGCTCACCCTGTCGCTCAATACGTCGAGGCTGAAGACCCGCAACCTGAAGCGGCGCCCGCAATGCAGCCTCCTGCTCCTCGATCTCGAGAATCCCTATCGGTATCTCGAGGTGCGGGGGAACGCCCGCCTCGAGCCCGACGACGACTATGCGTTCGCCGCCAAGCTCGGGGCCAAGTACAACGCCGACCTCAAGGTCCATGACGCTCCCGGCGAAAGCCGGGTGAAGGTCACGATCGAGCCGAGCAACGTCTACGCGGTGAACATGCGCGGCGGCTGAGCCCGCCGTCGCGCCGCCGACCAACACCAACGAGGAGGACAGCGATGGCCCGCAACATCATCATCCGCCCGCGGCGGACCGGCGCACAGGCCACCGGAGCCAGTGCAACGGCAGTGAAGGCGATCGGGGCGCGCGTAACCGGGCCTTCGGCGATCGGGCCGCTGGCCATCGCCGCATCCGCCGTCGGCGCACTGGCGATCGGGCGGGTGGCCATCGCCAACGCGGTGATCCGCCGGCTGCGCGCCGGCGAGGTCGAGATCGGGTCGCTCAGGGTGGGGCAGCTCGAGGTGGCCGGCCGGCGGTGGCCCGAGGCCGAGGCGACCCCGGTCGCGCCCTCCACGCCGATCACCGGTTAGCGCCGCCGGGCGTCAGAGCACGGTTCAGAGCCGGCGCGGCGCCACTACAGCGAGTTCGGATCCGGAGCGACCAAAATGCTCCTCGCGCAGGGGGCGGGCCGCCGCGGACGTGATATCTGACGGTGAGCGACCCAAAATCGCGGCCGCGGCCGCGAGCCGCGAACGCGGGGAATGAAATGGTCGGTCGGGCGGGGGCCGGCACGGTAACCGCCCGCATCGCGGGACGGTGCGCGGTTCAGAGCCGGCGCCCGGCGAGCTGCGCGCCCTCAGCGAGCGACCGCAGCTTCGCCCAGGCCACCTGGGGGTGCACGCGGCCGCCCAGGCCGCAGTCGGTCGAGGCGATGACGTTCTCGGCCCCGACCCCGTCGGCGAACCGGGCGATCCGCTCGGCCACCAGTTCGGGGTGCTCGACGACGTTGGTCGAGTGAGAGACCACGCCAGGCAGGATGACCTTCCCCTCGGGAAGCTCGACGTCGCTCCAGACCCGCCACTCGTGCTCGTGGCGGACGTTGGCCGCCTCGAACGAGTAGGCCCCGACGTCGATCTGGAGCATCACGTCGACGATGTCGGCCATCGGGATGTCCGTCACGTGGGGGCCGTGCCAGCTGCCCCAGCAGAGGTGAAAGCGGATTCGATCCGTCGGCAGATCCCGAATCGCATAGTTGAGGGCCTCGACCCTGATCATCGTGAAGCGTTTGTAGTCCTCCACGCTCGGCTCGGGCACGATCTGGTCCCAGTTCTCGGCGATGGCGGGGTCATCGAGCTGCAGCGCCAGGCCGGCATCGATGATCGCCCGGTACTCCTCCCGCATCGCGTCCGCGCAGGCGTAGATCAGCTCTTCGTCGCTCTCGTAGTGCTCGTTGCCGAAGCGCGCGCAGCTCCCCGGAGCCACCGAGTTGAGGAAGCCGGTCTCCAGTCCATGCGAGGCCAGGGCCGCCTTGAAGTTGGCGATGTCGTGCTGGATTGCCTCCTGGCCCACGTATGTGATCGGTCCGCGACAGACTGGCGCGATGTTCGGCGGGGTCGGCAGCGCGCAACCCGAGCTGGGGTCGCCGTAGGCCTCGGCGAACTCGTTCCAGTCCCGGCGCTCGACGAAACTCGCCAGCGCGAGCTGTCCGGGCTTCGGCCGCGCCTGGGCGATCTCGAGTGCGGGGGTCTCGACCAGCTCGAGGCCGCCGAGCCGCTGGAACACATACGTCCACCACGAGCCGTAGTCGTAGCGGTGGCCCATCGAGTGGCCGTACTCGCCGTCGTTGACGAGGTCGATGCCGACCTCACGCTGGCGCGCCACGACGTCGGCGACCGCCTGCGCGAGCAGCCGCTGATAGCCCGGTTCGTCATCGTGGTGCCCCGCGCTGCGCTCGAGGCTGCGCGCGACGAGCGCCTCCGGGCGCGGCAGGCTTCCCGCGTGCGTGGTGAGGACTCGGGCGCTCATCGGGAAGCGATCCTATCCGCTGGGCGCCGACCAGCTCGCTGCCGCGGCGGGGCGGTCGGCGAAGGCCGCGGGACTAGCAGCCGTCGGGACCGCAGGTCTCGCCCTCGCCCGCGATCACCGAGACCGGGGAACGGCTCTCCCAGCCTCGGCGCAGCAGCTCGAGGAGCGCTTCCGGTGGCTGTGCGCCGGACACGCCGATGGCCCGGTCGACCACGAACGTCGGGACCGCGCCGATCCCGAGCCACCCGGCCGTCCGCTCGTCCTCGCGGACCTCCGCGGCGTAACGGTCGCCGGCCAGCAGCTCGCGAACCTCGTCCTCCGGTAGGCCGGACTCGACTCCGATCCGGACCAGCGTGGGATGATCGCCGATCAACGCGCCCTCGCAGAAGTAGGCGCGGAGCAGCCGTTCCTTGACCTGGTCCTGGAGCCCATGCTCGCGGGCGAGGTGAACGATTCGATGCGCGTCGAAGGTCGAGCCGGAGCGGGCGATGTCGAGCCGGAACTCGAGCCCCGCCTGCGCCGCCGTCTCGGTCAGGTCGCCCTCGATCTCGCGGGCGCGCTCCACCGTGATTCCGTATTTCTCGGCCAGGCGGACGGTGCGGTCGCCCTCGCGCTCGGGTGGGGCGGCGGGGTCGAGCTCGAAGCTCCGCCAGGTGACCCGGAGCGCGTCCCGGTGCTCGAAGCCGGCCAGCGCCGCCTCGAACCGCCGCTTGCCGATGTAGCACCACGGACACGCGATGTCCGACCAGATCTCGACGTCCACGAACACCGCCTCCTGGTTGAGTGAGCAACTATCTTCAGTGTACCGACAGACAGAATCCGGCGCAGGCGGCGATACTGCCGCTGATGCGCGCGGCGGTCCTCGACGACTACCAGCGGCGGGCCGGTGAGTTCGCCGACTGGGGGTCGCTGGCGCCGCAGGTCGAGGTGGATTTCTTCCACGAATCGATCCGGGCCGAGGCGCTGGCGCAGACGCTCTCGGACTACGAGATTCTCGTGCTGATGCGCGAGCGCACACGGTTTCCGCGCGAGGTGCTCGAGCAACTGCCGGCGCTGAAGCTGCTGGTCACGACCGGGATGCGCAACGCCTCCGTGGACGTCGCCTACCTGCGCGAGCGCGGGGTGGTGGTCGCCGGAACGGGCGGCGGCGGCGTGGCGCCGGGGCTTCCCAGCACCGTCGAGGTGGCGTGGGCCCTGATCCTTGCCGTGTACAAGCGCGTCACCTTCGAAGACCGGGCGTTGCGCGCCGGTGCCTGGCAGGTCGACTTCCCGCGCAACCTCGCCGGGGCGACGCTCGGCCTGGCTGGGCTAGGCCGTCTCGGGGGCGCGATGGTCGCGCCCGCTCGCGTCTTCGGCATGGAGGTGATCGCCTGGAGCCAGAACCTGACTGACGAGCGGGCCGCGGAACTCGGCGTCCGCCGAGTGACCAAGGCCGAGCTGCTCGCCGGCGCGGATGTGCTTTCGATCCACCTCGTCCTGAGTGAGCGGACCCGAGGCCTGCTTGGGGCCGGTGACCTCGCCCAGATGAAACCGAGCGCGGTGCTGATCAACACCTCGCGAGGACCGATCGTCGACGAGCGGGCGTTGATCGACGCGCTGCGCACGGGAGCGATCGCCGCGGCCGGGCTCGACGTCTTCGACCGGGAGCCGCTGCCCCGCGACCACGAGCTGCTCCGGCTCGAGAACACCGTGTTGCTGCCGCACCTCGGCTACGTCAGCGAAAACGGCTTTCGCGCGATGTACGGAGAGGCGGTGGAGGACATCGCCGCATTCGTGCAAGGCGCTCCCGTGCGCGTCCTCGAGTGACCGAGCGGAGGCGTTACTCCGGCTCAGCCGCCGCCGCGGTTGCCCGGGGGTGGCTCGTACAGCTGCAGGTCGTTGCCGTCGGGGTCCTTGAAGGAAGCCACCCGACCCCACGGATGCTCGCTGACCTCGCCGGGGAACTCGATCCCGTGCTCGCGCAGCCGGGAGACCGCCTGGTCGAGCGAATCCCGTGGCTGGAAGGCGATCACCGCTCCTCCGTCGCCGGGGGTCTCCTGCTCGTTGGCGTTCAACCCGATGCGCACGCCGCCCACCTCGACTTCGGCCCAGTTCGAGTTGCGGCTGCGCTCGTCGAGGCCGAGGCGCTCGGTATAGAAGTCCACGGCTCGTCCGAGGTCGGTGACCGGGAGCCAGATGATCGAGATGCGGCCGACGGTGCTCATCTCGTTTCCTTTCCTCGAGTTAACGGTTCCCGCTTTCATACCCGCGTATCGAATACCTGAACAAGCTGTTAAATAAATTCACCACGGCGTGCGGAAAGCGCCGCTTGGGCGACGGTTTACGGTGACGTTCGTGGGCTTCTTTGCGAGCGGCGACGAGCGGAAGCTCGTCCTCGTGATGAGCGCCGTGGTGTTCGTCGACACGATGTTCTATGCCGCGATTGCCCCGCTGCTGCCGTCGCTGGCCGCGCAGCTGCACCTGTCCAAGCTGTCCGCCGGCGTGATGACCGCCGGCTATCCGGTCGGCACCCTCGCCGGCGCCCTGCCCGGCGGGATCCTCGCCACGCGGGCCGGGCCGAAGCTGACCGTCTGTGCCGGGCTCGCCCTGCTCGCGGCCTCGACCCTCGCCTTCGGACTGCTCGCCGACGCCGTCCTGCTCGATGCGGCCCGTTTCGTCGAGGGCGTCGGCGGTGCGTGCTCGTGGGCCGGCGCGTTGACCTGGATCATCGCGCGGTCCCAGGCCGAGCGCAGAGGCGCGCTCATCGGCAACGTCCTTGGAGCTGCGATCGCCGGAGCGCTGTTCGGGCCGCTGGTCGGCACGGCGGCGAGCGTGCTCGGCCGCGCTCCGGCCTTCACCGCGGTGGTGGTGCTCGCGGTGGGGCTGATCGATCAAGCTCGCCGCTTGCCGGGCGTCGCCGCCGGGTCGCAGCAGGGCCTCGGCGATCTGGGCCGCGCGGTTCGCCACCGAGCGATGGCGGCGGCGATGTGGCTCGTCGCGCTGCCGGCCATCGCCTCAGGCACGATCAACGTGCTCGCCCCGTTGCGCCTTCACCGCCTGGGCGCCGGCGCCGCGGCGATCGGCGCCACCTTCCTGGCTGCGACGGCGATCGAGGCGGCCATGAGTCCGGCCATCGGAGGGCTGTCGGACCGCCGCGGACGGCTCATCCCGGTGCGATTCGGCCTCGCCGGCGCGACCGTGCTGCTGCTGTGCTTCACGCTTCCGCGGAGCCCGCTGCTGCTGGGTGCGCTCGTCGTGGCGATCGTCGCCGCGCTCGGCGCGTTCTGGGCCCCGGCCATGGCGCTTCTATCCGACCACGCCGCTCGCTCGGGTCTCGACCAGGCGCTTGCCGCGGCGCTGATGAACCTGGCCTGGGCCGTAGGTCAGGTCGTCGGCTCGGGCGGCGGCGGCGCCGTGGCCAAGGCCGCGGGCGACGGGCTCCCGGTGTGGAGCACGGCCGCCCTCTGCGGGGCGACGCTGGTCCTCCTCGCCGGCGCGCGCGCTCCCGGCGGACGACCCGTGCGGGAGGGCGAGGAAAGCGCCGCTCGCTGAGCCGCCCGCGAGACCCGGCGTCGGGGTTCTCGCGCCGGGTGGCAGCCGGCTCGCCGGTCAGCGAGCCGGCTCGAGGGGCAACGGCGACGCCGGCTTGAGCTCCTCGAGGCGCAGTAGCGTCATCACGCGGGCCGCGCCGCCGCGGGTCGAAAGCCGCACGATCACCCGCTGCAACTCGGCGACCTCGCGGGCGACGACCATCAGCATCGCATCGGTCTCTCCGGTGACCCAGTCAGCGGAGATGACCTCGGGCATCCCGCGGACCGCCTGGGCAAAACGCCGGTGGGTCGCGTCGTCGTGGCTCTGCAGCGACACGGCGACGTAGACCTGGAGCGGAAAGCCGGCCATCGCGGGGTCGAGCCGCGCCACGACGGCGCGCACGATGCCCGATTGCTTGAGGCGGCGCACGCGGTGAAGGGTGGCGGCGGGGGAGAGGCCGACCAGCCGCGCGAGCGCGACGTTGGCGCGGTCGGCGTCCGCCTGCAGCTCGGCGAGCAGTGTCAGGTCAATCGAATCAAGCGAAAGCGGCATCTCACAAAATATTCGATCGCCAATGGGCGCCAATGTCAAATGCATGTCGGTATTCGCTCGCAATCTCGTCGATCATGGACCGCATGCAAACCCGCGCCTCGATCTTCGCGCTCACCGCCGCAGGCGTCCTGTGGGGCCTGAGCGTGCCGCTGACCAAAGTGTCGCTGTCCTGGCTCGGGCCGAGCTGGTTGACGGTTGCGCGGTTTGCCCTCGCCGCCCCGGTCCTGGCGGTGGTGGGCCGCCGCGGGCTGCGCGCGGCGCTCGACCTTCGCGTGGCCGGCGCCGGGGCGGTCGGGTTCGGCGCGGTGATCGTTCTTCAGAACGCGGGCCTCACCCGCACGAACGTCAGCCACGCCGCGGTGCTGGTCGGCGCCGCCCCGATCCTCGTGGCGATGTTTGCCGCCGGCCTCGGCCGGGGCTTGCCGCGAGCGTCGAGCTGCGGCGGGTACGCGCTGGCGTTGGTCGGCGTCGGGCTGGTGGCCGGAGCGGGCGGCGGGGGCGCCACCGCCCGCGGCGATTTGCTCGTGCTCGCGTCGGTGGTTCTCTCGGCCGCGCTCGTCACCATTCAGCCCTGGCTGCTCGCTGGGCGCGAGGCGGCCGCGGTGACGGCGGTGCAGGCTGGCGCCGGCGCGCTCGCGGCGCTGCCGGCGGCGCTGGTCACCGAGGGCTGGCCACCCGCCCCGACGCACCCGGGGCCGCTGCTGGCGTTCGCTGCGCTGTCGCTGGGGGGCACGGCCCTGCCCTTCCCGCTGTTCGCCTTCGGCCAGGCGCGCGTGCCCGCGGCCCTCGCCGGCGCGTTCCTGAACCTCGAGCCGGTGGTCGGCGCCGCCGTGGGGTGGCTCGCCTTCGGCGACGCCGCCACTGTGGCGCAGGTCGCGGGTGCCGGCGCCGTGCTGGCCGGAATCGCCGTGAGCGCGCTATCTCCGGTGTCGCGGCGCCGTGCGGGCTTTTGGGGAGTGCGCGCACCGGCGCCGCTCCGCTTCGGCTTGCGCGCCTCAGCCGACGCGGGGTCCTAACGTCCGATCGCCTGCGGGAAGTTGAAGTAGTGGTGTGGATCCACCGCCCGCCGGATCGCGAGCAGCCGGGAGTAGTTGGAGCCGTAGTAGGCGGTCTGCCAGTGCGCGAGTCCGGGATCGGTGTAGTTGAGGTACGCCCCGCCGGTCACGTACGGCGCCATCGTCCGCTTGATCGCGGCCAGCCAGGGCCCGCCGCCGTCGTAGCTCAGGTATTGAACGCAGAACAGCACGCTCCGGTGCACGAAGGCCGTGGCGTCACCGGCGACGCGGTTGATCGCGCCACCATAGCTGTCGAACAGGATCGAGCCGTGGCCGGCGATCGCGGCCCGGGCCTCGGCGGCCCGGATCAGCGCACGCCGCGCGGCCGTGGGCAGCGCCCTGCCCACGTAGTCGGAGGTGGCCTCGAAGTTGTCTCGCGTAAGCGTTCCGCCGGTTCGCGTGCCGACGGTGTGGCAGGCCGTCAGCGAGATGCTCGAGCAGCCCGCGAAGTACAGCTGCGCCTGCATGTAACCGCGGTCGGCCGCGAACAGGCGCGCGCCGCCGACGGCGGTCAGCGGCGCAAGCAGCCGGCCGAGGTCGGAAGCCGGGCCGAAGTACTGACCGCTGACGTTGACCGACGTCGCGCCGCCGCCGCCGTTCAGGTGGAAGATTGAGGTCAGCTGGGAGCGCGCGTGCGGCGCCCAGCGCTGCCACGCGTCCAGGGCGTCGGCGGCCCGCGACCACGGCCACGTCAGGAAGAAGGTGGCGACCGTCCGCGGAACGGCGTGGAGGCGAAAGCTGAGGCTGGTCACGACGCCGAAGTTGCCCCCTCCGCCGCCTCGCAGCGCCCAGTAGAGGTCCGGTTCGCGGCGTGCACTGGCGGTTCGCGCGCGGCCGTCGGCGGTCACCATCTCGGCGCTGAGGAGATTGTCGGCCGTGAGCCCGAACTGGCGCGCCGCCAGCCCCATCCCGCCACCGAGCGCGTGGCCCGCGATTCCGACCGAGGGACACGAGCCGGCCGGGATCGTGACCCCGCGGGCGGCAAGGGTGGCGTACACGTCGATGAGCTGAGCTCCCGCTCCGATCGTGGCCGTGCCGTTGCGTGTGTCGACGGTGACCTGGCGGAGGTTGCGCAGGTCGAGCACCATGCCTCCGGAGAGCGTCGAATAGCCGGCGTAGCTGTGCCCGCCGGACCGCGCCCGGAGCGGCACGCCGTTTTTCACCGCCCAGGTGATCGCGGCGCGGACGTCGGCGGCGTCGATCGGACGGGCGACCAGGGAAGGGAGGACGTTGTCGAAGCGCTCGTTGTAGACGTGGGCGGCGGTGAGGAAATCCGGCGCTCCGCGCTTGATCACCTGACCGCGGATCGGCGGACCGATGCCGCGAGCGCCAGCGCCGGCGACTCGGCCAAGGACGACCCCGCCAGTCAGCGACAGGCCCGCCGCTCCGGCGGACCTCGCCAGGAACTTCCGTCGGTCAATCGCGCCGTCCATCTCCCCTCGGTGTCCCATCGTTCCACGCCGGGCAGCTTCGCGCAACCGGGACCAGGCTACGGGCCTCGGCTCAGAGCTCCCAGCCAAAGGAGCGCGAGCGCCGCGTGGGCCGCTCGCGCTCGTAGAACCGATGAGCGGCCGTCCGAGTCTCGGCGGACTCCAGCTCGAGATAGGTGGCGCCGCGCGAGCGCGCCCACTGCTTGGCCTCGTCCAGCAACCGCTTGCCGATGCCAAGCGATCGCCGCTCCGGGTGGACCGCCAGATCTTCGACCCAGACGCGGAGGCCGAAGCGCACCGACTCGATGTCCTCGTATGCCGTGCACAGACCGACGAGCTCCTCGCCGAGCCCCGCCACGAGAACCACCGCGGCCTCCGAGGACACCGCCCGGGCCAGCGCCGCCGCCGCGCGGCGGGGCTTCCAGTCACCCGGACGGCTGCCGGGAGGCGCGAACAACCACTCGTACATCGAAGCGACGCGATCCACCTCGTCGGGTCGCGCCGCGCGGACGACAATGCTCGCCATGGCGGATGGGTATCACGGAAAGCGCGGGTGAGCGGTGAGCGTCCGTACGAGACGACGCGCCGGCGCGTCGTCTGGCTCAGCCCTCGGCTTGGTCTCGACGGCCGCCGCGCGTCACCTCTTCGGGGGTGACACTGGGCTCGGCATCGGGATCGCCGCCGTAGGCTTCGGCACCCTCTCCAGGCGCTTCATTGGCGTCATCGCCGCGGCGCGGCGAGTCGGGGCTGTCAGCGGGGCGCTCCAGCATCGCTTTCTGTGATACCCCGCGCCCGGATCGATGAATCTCGCCCGGCGAAGCCGTCCCGGCGGAGACCACCGCTGGCCGTCGGCCGCGCGGGTCCGGTAGGTTCCCGGCGACACGGACCGGAGCCTGAGCTTGGCGAGACGGTGACGATGGGATTCTTCGGAGGTGGTCGCGAGGAGAGGCCCGAGGCGGCGGAGGCGCTGGCCCGGATCGAAGGCGGGGGGATCCCGGTGACCGCCGAGCGGCGGCTGCGCTCGCTGCGGAAGGGCGGCCTGTTCACCAGCGGCCTGTCGGTGAGCGAGGTTGCCCTGCTCGACCGGCTGGGGACGCAGCCGCTGGCCCAGGTGATGGGCGCGAGCTTCGTCCGCACCGGGTGGCAGTACCTTCCGTCGCTCGCGCCGGGAACGGCGGTGATATCGGACCGGCCGCACGGTTCGTCATTCGGTCCGGCGCGGATGTACCCGTACGCCGAGCCGTCGCTTGGCCAGGTCAGCAATTACCAGTGGCACACCGAGGTCGTCTGCGAACTCGAGGTGCTGAGCGACGCGTGGAGGCTGGCCCGCCGTCGTGCCCTCGACCGGCTGACCGAGGAAGCTCTTCAGGTCGGCGCCGACGCCGTCGTCGGGGTGCATCTGCGCCGCGGCGAGCACGATGCCGGCCAGGGGACGATCGAGTACGTGGTGAGCGGGACAGCGATCCGCTGGCCGCAGTCGGACGGCACGGCGTGGCCGGTGCTGAGCGACGCGTCGGTTCAGGACTATTGGCGGTTGCGGAGCGCCGGCCACGAGCCGGCCGGCCTTCTCGCCACCACCGCCGTGGTGTTCGCCTCGCCGCCGCGGACGACACGCGCGCGCCGGCTGAGAGCCCTGGCGCAGAACCAGGAGCTCTCCGAAGTCACTCGCGCCTTCGCTGCCGCGCGTGAGACAGTCCGCGCGCGGCTGCTCGGCCAGGTCTCCGACACCCACGGGACCGGAGCGGTCGGCGTCGAGTTCCGCCATTCCGTGAGTCGGGACACGCTCGCCGTGGCGTCCTCGGTGCAGTCCCCGACGCAGCGCGGCTGGCACCGCGGTGGCTTGGGGCTTCCCTACCGGGTCTCCGGGCGCGGCCATGGGGAGCGCAGCGGGTGGGTGATCACGATGCACGCCGCCGGCACCGCGATTCGCTCGCGGCCGGGACAATCACCGGGCCCCGTGAAGACCACGGTTCGGATGGGGGCGAGATGACCGACTACGAGCCGCGATCGCTCGAGGGAATCCCTCAGTCCGGACGCGAGCGGCTCGAACAGAACCGAGAGGGCCTCTACACGTCGGATCTGAGCGTGAACGAGTTCCTGCTCGTCACCGAGGCCGGTTTCGATCCGGTGGGACTGGTCGTCGGCAGCTCGATCTTCCACATCGGCTTCCAGGTTGCCGGGCCCACCGCGAGCCGCGAGCTCGATGTTCTCTCGCAGGCCATGTACAGCGCCCGCCACCTCGCGATGACGAGAATGGAGGAGGAAGCCGATGAGCTCGGCGCCGACGGGATCGTCGGGGTTCGCCTCGACATCGGGCGCTACGAGTGGGGCGCCAACATGGCCGAGTTCATCGCCATCGGCACGGCGGTCAAGCACCGCGGCGGTGTGCTGCACCGCGCGCCGAACGGCAGGCCGTTCCAGAGCGACCTCTCAGGCCAGGAATTCTGGACGCTGCTACGGACTGGCCGTCGGCCGGTCGGGATGGTCATGGGCAGTTGCGTCTACCACGTGGGACGACGCGGACCGCTGCGGACGCTCAGCCAGAGCGGTCGCAACGTCGAGCTGCCGAACTTCACCCAGGCGCTCTACGACGCGCGCGAGCTCGCGATGCAGCGCATGCAGGCCGAGGCGCAGGAGCTCGGCGCCGAGGGTATCGTCGGCGTTTCGCTGTCGGAGAAGAGTCACGGTTGGGGCAGTCACGTGATCGAGTTCTTCGCGCTCGGCACCGCGATCGTGCGCACCGAGGCCGCGGCGACGATCGAGCCCCCGATACCGGTCCTCGATCTCAATGATCGCTGAATCCGTCCACGGCGCTCTCGGCGACGGTGGCGGTCACGCTGCCACTGCGGGGGCCCGGGTCTCGAGGTCGCCGCGCAGCCGCAGACCGAGCACCGGGAAGACGAGCGTCGAGAGCAGCGCGCCGCCAACCAATGCCGCGGCGGTGGACGGCCACATATGTCCTTCGGAAGTGGCCAGGGCGGTGATCGCCAGCACGAGCGGCAGCTGAGTCGTGCTCATCAGCGCCGGAGCCAGGCGATCGCGCCGCGGCATCACCTTCCGGTAGAGAAGCGGTACGGGGACGCCGCGGACGACCAGGAAGAGCACGAAGAACACCGCCATCTTCGCCACGTCATCGGAAGTGCGGAACAGAGCAGGAAGGTCCAGCTGCATTCCGCTCACGATGAAGAAGAAGGGCACGAACGTCCCGAAAGCGATCGCGGTGAGCTTGGCGTCGAAGACGTGCGCCTCACGCCGTGGCCACGCTGGCTGCCAGCGCTCCGGCGACGATGATGGCCAGGAACGCCCCCGGACGGACGACGATCGCCGAGGACGCCGGGACGATCACCGGCTCCGCCTCTCGGCGACGGAGTCTGTGCGCATCCGGGGTCTCACGGCGGTGAGCCTTGCACCAGCGCGCCGGCGTTGAGCCGCCGACCTGTCTATGAGGCGCTGCTCGACCAGCCACGCGCCTTGGTTCACGGACGGACGGACGCTTCTGATGGGGTGATCGAGTCGGGTTCGGGATGGCGCTCTCAGCCGCTCACCACTGCCGGGCGCGGTCGGGCACGGAGTCGGCCTCAGGGGGATCGAGCACGAGGTCGCAACTGATCGCTTCGACCACATAAGGGACTATCGGCGGCGGGCTGAGGGTAGGTTTGTCGATAATCTGTCTACGACCCTGGAGAGGTCGAGATGCCCGCCCTTTGGGTTGCCGAGGTGCCGAGGCCCGGTCCCGACCCGGCGCCACCGATCCCCGGCCCGGATGACCCTCCGGCTCCCGACCCTGCTCCAATCCCCGGGCCGGATCCCGATGCGATCCCTGCCCGCTCTAACCACTCACCGGCCAGGAGGACCAATGATCACGCTCGGAGTCATCCTATTGATAATCGGCTTCATCGCCAAGGTCACCATTCTCTGGACGATCGGGATCATCCTCGTCGTCATCGGGCTGATCCTCGCGCTGCTCGGTTTCATGGGGCACGCGATCGCCGGGCGAAGGCACTACTTCTAGCGCAGGCGTCGAGCCGTGCGGCGTCGAGCCGTGCGGCGTCCCTCGCGGGCCCGCGCCGAGCGCCGCTCACCAGGGCAGGCTCTGACTCGTCCAGTGCGTGAGCCCCTTGAGGTCGGCCGCCTCCCGGACGTGTCGCGGGGGCGTCTGGAAGGTGGCGTAGGGCGATAGGGTCAGCACTACCCGGTGCTCTCGCCGGCACATCTCTTCGACGTCGGCACGGGCCTCCGGCGGCATGGGACGACCGGCCATCACTTCCGAGATCCGCACCATCAGATCCGTCGCCCGATCGAGGCTGGGATCGACCTCGACGGTGGCGTAGAGCAGCAGGTAGGCCAGGGGCCACTGCTCGTCGAGCACGCACAGCGATACGTTGGGGTGGCGGGCGACCGCCTTCCCCTTGCCGCGGTCGCGTATCGTCGAAACCAGGATGCGATCGTCGCGGTCCACGACGTAGTAGACGACCGACATCGACGGCCCGTGGTCCCGACGCGGATAGCCGTACACGGCTGTGCGGTGCTCGGCCACAAACGCGCGCCGCCTGGCGCGCTCGGCCTCATCGTCGGGTGGAGACTCAGGCTCGCTGGCCACGCGCCACATCCTACGTGTTGCCGGCGCATGAACCTCGGAACATCCCGGCCGGAGAAGCTGCTTGAGCTGACCCGACCCCCACCCCGGGCGGGTAGTGCGTACGGGGCGGAGGTTCTACTGTCGGCTGATGGTCTCCTCCGGCGCTACCGCGCAATGCTCCCGATGCGGTGGCGTCTTCCCAGCCATTGATGGCGCCGTGCACGCCTACGTTCCAAGTTCTCCCGCCTGTTGGAAGACATTCGGCGAGGTACAAGCAGACGGAATGCAGCGGTTCGGTTTCCAGGCGCCCCACGGCCTCGTCGTCGATGCCTACATGGCACAGCACCCGGGCGACGGACACGACCGCCGCGATCGACAGTCGGTGTTCGTCCACCTGATCGGCCTATGCGCCGCCTTGGACGGCCACGCGTCACAGACGCACGTGAGGGACCTGATTCGGCGCGTCGTGCAGAAGCACTCCGATTTCCCGATCTTGAGTCGCGGTCAAGGCCCCGGCCGCCTTACCGTGCTGCACATGGTCGGGGCAACGGCCTTCCCGGACTACGAGCACCGGGCTTTGGAGTGGGCCGCCGCGGTGTGGCAATCGTGGAGCGACGAGCACGAGCGTATCCGGGTTGCGCTCCACGGGGCCCGTGACGGGCGCTGATCGCCCCTAACCCGTGAGCACTCCCGTCGCCCGGCTGGCGGCGCGGGGACGGCCACCCGGTATCGCACCAATCGTCTCCCGGTGGCTGATCGCCGGGGCGTGACCGGCACGCGCATCCCGGCTGCAGCGCAGCGGCGGTCGCCGTGACGCTCCTGCGTCTCGGACCGCCGCCCGTCGTGACGCTCATGCGTCTCGGACCGCCGTCCGCCACGCTCCGATCGCGGCCGATACGAGGATCCAGCCCAGCAGCACGAGAACGGCCAGGGCGGCGCTGAGAGTCAGGTTGTCGTACGGGCTCGAGAACGGGTTCAGCTGGCCCAGGGCAACGTTCGGCAGCGCGTCGCGGGCCTGTCCGAGCGCGGTCGCTTGGACGAGGAGCTGGGTCGCCACGGTCTCGAGTCCGATCACCGCCGTCAATGTCACCGCGCGTGAGCCGCTTGCTGAGCCGACCCCGACCGCCAGCATGCCGATGACGGCGCTCGACAGAGCGATCCAGCCCGCGCTCTCGAGGACGATGCCCACGCCGGGTGTGGGCAGGGAGCCCGCGAGCAGGAACGAGCAGGCGAGGCCGACGACGAAGCCTAGCCCGTTGACGGCCAGCGTGAGCAGGATCGCGCCCGGAGCGCGGACGGCGAACAGAGCCAGGCGCGAGCGGCCGGTGGCCACAAGGTCGCGAAAGACGCCGCTCGAGATGTCGGCTGTGCCGGCCTCGGCGCCGATCAGGATCGCGGCCAGCGCGCCGAAGAACAGACCCCCGATGCGAACCGAGCGCTCGAAGTGGGGGGCGCCGCCAGCCGGGCCGTAGCGGGCCGGGTTCGAGGCATGCTCGACCGCGGCAAACCCGAAGTAGAGCGCGATTGTGGCCACGCCCAGCAGCAGGGCGAAGGCGAGCAGGGCACGGTTTCGCCGCAGCTTGAGCAACTCGGCGCCGATCATCTGGCGGGCGATGGTGACGGTCACGGCTGGCCTCCGATTCGTGTGGTGATCTGTAGAAAGCGCTGCTCGAGCGTCTCGTGGACGGCCTCGAGGCGGAAGACGGCGATTCCGGCGCCGACGAGCTCGGCGTTGATAGAGGCGACGCCGTCGCGCCGGGAGAGGCGGATGCGGACGCCGCCGGGTATTGCGCTCGTGCTCGCCACCGCCGGATGCCGGCGCAGGAGTTCGAACGCGCGGTCCGGGGGACGGCAGCCGATCTCGACGTCGGCGGTCTCGCTCGCAAGCAGCGCCTCGAGCGGGCCCTGGGCGATCAGCCGTCCCTGGTCGATGATGGCCGCCGCGTCGCAGGTCTTCTCGATCTCGTCGAGCAGGTGCGAGGACAGGAATACGGTGCGGCCCTCCGCCACCAGTTCGCGGACCATGCCGCGGAACTCGAGGATTCCGGCCGGGTCGAGCCCGTTCATGGGCTCGTCGAGCATCAGGAGCTGGGGATCGATGAGCAGGCACCGGGCCACACCGAGCCGCTGGCGCATCCCCTGCGAATAGGTCTTCACGCGCTCCCCGGCCCGCTCCGAGAGGCCGACCCGGGCCAGCGCCGGCTCGATCCGGGTCTGTGCCTCAGCGCCGCGGACGGCCGCCACGATGCGCAGGTTCTCCCGGCCGGTGAGGTGGCTGTGGAAGTGCGGCTCCTCCACGATCGCCCCTACGCGGGCCAGGGCGACGGCCCGCTCGGCCGGCAGCCGGTGGCCGTCGATCCACATCCAGCCTGCGCTGGGCGCGGTGAGGCCGAGCAGCATCCGCATCAGCGTTGTCTTGCCCGCGCCGTTGTGGCCGAGGAAGCCGAATGCGGTGCCGCGCGGGACCCGGAGGTCGAGTCCGGACACGACAACGCGGTCACCGAAGCGCTTCGTCAAGCCCTCGGTCTCGATGATGTTGGTGGCGTGTGTCATGGCCACCAACGTACGGTGCGCGGGCGGGCGCGTCGTCGGCCGCGGGAGCGATCGCGCGCTCGCCCGCGCGGCGGATCGCCGCGCAGCCCTCCGCCTTCAGGAGGAGGAGCCGCCGGGCTGCACGAGCCCGATCTCGTACGCGTATACGACCGCCTGCACGCGGTCGCGCAGAGAGAGCTTCATGAGCACGTTCGACACGTGCGTCTTCACGGTCGCCTCGCCGACCACGAGCGCCTCGGCGATCTCGGCGTTGGAAAGCCCGCGTGCCAACAGCTCCAGGACCTGGCGCTCGCGCTCGGTCAGCTCGGCCAGCTCCTCCGGACCACGCGAGACCGGCGCGGGCAAGCGGCGGGCCACGCGGTCCAGGAGCTGGCGAGTCACGGCCGGGGTGAGAAGCGCATCGCCCGCCGCCACCACCCGCACGGCACGCACGAGCTCCTCGGCCGGAACATCCTTGGTGATGAAGCCGCTCGCGCCCGCTCTCAGCGCATCGACGATGTAATCGTCGAGGCCGAACGTTGTGAGCACGAGCACCCGCTGGTGCGGTAGCTGCCGGATGGCTGAGATCCCGTCCAGGTTCGGCATCCGCACGTCCATCAGGATCACGTCGGGCCGGGTCGCGCGGGCTGCTGCCACCGCCTCGACCCCGTCTCTGGCCTCGGCCACCACCTCGATCTCGCCCGTGGCCTCGAGCACGGCCCGAAAGCCGGCCCGCATCAGTGGCTGGTCGTCGGCGATGAGCACGCGCAGCCTTGCCATCAGCCGAACGGCAGGGTGGCGTGGACCTCGTAGCCAGGGCCGTCGCGGCGCTCGCCGGCGTGTAGCTCGCCGCCCATCATCGTCACCCGCTCGCTCATGCCGACGAGGCCATGGCGCCCCGCCGGCGGCCTCGCGCCTTTGCCGGCGCCGTCGTCGGCGACGGACAGCTCGAGCGCTCCCGGTTCATAGCGGAGGGTGACGCGCGCGTGCCGCGCAGCGGCGTGACGCACCACATTCGTCAGCGCCTCCTGCGCGATCCGATAAGCGGACAGGTCGACGCCTGCGGGCAGGGTGCGCGGCTCGCCCTCCGTCCGCAGCTCGACCTCGAGGCCCGGGTCAGCCTCCCGCGTGCGGCGGACGAGCTCGCCCAGCGTGGCCACGCCCGGCTGCGGCTCGAGCTCAGGCGCGCTGCCGTTCTGAACTCGCAGCACCCCGAGCATCCTGTGCATCTCCGCCATCGCCTCACGCCCGAGGTCGGCCACGCGCCGAAGCGCCTCGCGCTGCTCCGGCATCTGCTCGCCGGTCGCGGCCAGCGCCTGCGCCTGGACGACCATCAGCGAGACGTTGTGGGCCACGACGTCGTGGAGTTCGCGCGCGATCCGCAGCCGCTCATCGGCGACCGCCTGCCGGGCCAGCAGCTCGCGCTCGCGCCCGAGGCGGGCCGCCCGCTCCTGCAGGCCGAGCACGTAGTCGGCCCGAGTGCGGAGGTAGAGACCCACGACCACGGCCATCCCGATCGGCACCAGCCGCGAAACCACCTGGGCGATGGTGCTGAGCGAGCTGCCGTGGAGGTAGGGGGAGACGAACACGCTCGCCATGGCGAACCCTGCGGCGGCGATGACCGTGCGCCGCTCGCGATACTCGGCGACGGTGAACACCGCCAGCAGCACCGGGAGCATGCTCACCCCCCCGTAGTTGACGAGCAGCGCGAACACGAGCACGGTGACGAGCGCGACGAGCGGCGCCCGCCGGCGCCACAGCAAGACGACTGCGGTTAGCGCCAGCCCCACGGCCGGCACGATCTGACGCTCCGGGTGGCGTAGGACGACGATGGCCACCGCCCCCTCGAGCAGGAGGAACGCGACGGGCACGACGTCTAGCAGCCATTCCGGGCCGCGCCAGCCGAAGATCGTCGTCAGCGGACTGGGCGCACGCGCCATGTTGGCCCGGGCATTCACGAACGCAGCGTAGTCCGCGTCCCACCACCTGTCATCCGCCGGCTTGGGGACTGCCGCCTCCGCCGCACGGGGGAGGATCCATCCGGTTCTGCGGACGTATCGTCGATCGCTTCCGCCCGGGCGCAACTCGGGCCGAGGCACGAACCGGCGGAGCGCCGGCCCACGCACGCTGGCTGGCTGGCTGCCCGAGAGTTGCGGAGATCGTCGTGGTCGTCGGAAAGAGTCGCGAGCCCGAGTTAGGGGCGGTGACCGCGTTGACGTGCCGCCTTGGGCGGTTGTCGGCCAGTGCCGAGGGGCTTGCTCTTTCGCCTAAGGACCCTGCTCAGGTCCACGCGGAGGTCATTCGGTCGGTGCGTAGCGTCACGCGCTTGTGGATGTGCTGTGATCGGGCGCCTGCCGTTCGTCGCGGTGGTGCGCCCTGCCGGGCAGGCGTTGCTACCGCGAGGCGCGGCCGTTCGACGCCGCCAGCCTCCGCCGCGCCTTCTGCAACGACGGCAGCGCCGCCTTCGCCTTTGGCAGCGGACGCGCACGCACATCGACGCTCGCCGGCTTAGCGGCAACGTCGATCTCCTCGCCGGTCGCCGGGTTGCGCCCCTTGCGCTTCTTCCGCGCCGGCTTGACCCGCACCGTCAGCTGAACCAGGCCGCCAATTCGAACCTTCTGTGCGTTCCCCAGCTCGTCGAGCACGATCTCATCGAGCGCGGTGAGTGCCCGCTTAGCGTCCGTGCGGCTCATACCAGCGCGATCAGCGACCGCAGCGATCATCTGGGACTGCGTCAGCGCCACGGCTGCTCCTCCCCATTCGTGTTAGCACAACAGCGATATTGAACCTCGCGCGTCAGACGGAGCGCTGGCGTCGCGACGCCCGGCGCCCTCACGAGCCACCTCGACGTGACGGTAGTCCTGGAGTGGCTCGATCGCAGTGCAGGTCCTGCGCAAGCGCATGGCACGCACCTGCCCGATTGCCCGCCACTCTCGCTGCTTCGCGATCGCCACGGCTCTGGGTTTTGAGCAATCTCCATGCCGCGTCGGGTGAGCGGGTATAGAAGCGGCCTGCCGTCGCTCGTTGATCGGATCGAGGAACACGAGGGCCCGGAGCCTGTCGGGTGCGGCGTCGACGGCTAGATGCCGCGGGGCGGGAGCGTGCGGGGCGAGGTCCGCGGTGAGGGGTCTGGGCTTCGGCCGTCCTCTCGCATCGCGCCACCGAAGCTCTGACGCATTCCCTGTTGCAAATCGGTGCGCTGATTAGAGTTGCGGTGTGAAGATCTTGGCCGAGAGGAGCCTGCATGCCCAAATACGTAGTCCTGTGGAACTGGACGGACGCTGGAATCAAGGACGTTCGTGAAACCACCGCGCGGGTGGAGCAGGTGAAGGCCCAATTCGAGCAGCGCGGCGTCAGGCTAGACGTTCACTGGACCGTCGGCCCCTACGACGGAATTGGCATTGCCGAGGCGCAAGACGACGAGTCGGCGACGGCGGCATTGCTCTGGTTGGGGTCTTCGGGGAACGTACGCACCACGACCATGCGAGCGTACGATGCCAACGAGATGGCGCGGATCTTGGAGAAG
>JAFAXX010000080.1 GCA_019240655.1 Solirubrobacterales bacterium | reverse complement strand
CCCGCGCGGCGCCGCGGCCGGCCACCCGGCGCGCGGCGCCGCGGCCGGCCACCCCGCGCGCGGCGCGTCGACGCGGACGGGCGAGGCGGGCTGATGAAGCGCGCGATCAGAACCCACCTGGCGGACTTCGTGGCCATCCTGGCGCTGCTGGTCCTGTCGCTCGTGGTCGCCGGTTACGTGCTCACCAAGGAGCGCCTGCGCCTGCCGTTCATCCAGTCCAAGCCGTACTCGATCAACGCCGCCTTCTCGACCGCCCAGGCGTTCACGCCTGGTCAGGGGCAGAGCGTCGTGATCTCCGGCGTCGAGGTCGGGCAGGTCGGGCAGATCTCACCGCGCAACGGCGTGGCTGTCATGCAGCTGAACATCGATCCGAAGTACCGAAACCTCATCCACACCGACGCGACGGCGATCGCTCGGCCCCGCACCGGACTGCAGGACATGTTCGTGGAGCTCACTCCGACGAGCGGCAGCGGCGCGCCGGTGGCCCCACCGGGCTTCACGATCCCGGTCGCGCAGACGCTGCCCCAGGTCAACCCGGATGAAATCCTCGCCTCGCTCGACGCCGACACGCGCGCCTACCTGAACCTGCTGATCAACGGCGCCGGCCAGGGGTTGAAGGCAAACGGCGGCAACCAACTCGCCCAGGTGCTCGAGCGCTTCGAGCCCACCCACCGCGATCTGGCCCGCCTGAACGCCGCGCTGGCGCTTCGCGGCGCCGACCTCCAGCGACTGGTCAACTCGCTCCAGCGCCTGAACACCGCGCTCGCGGCCGAAAGCCCGCAG
This sequence comes from Solirubrobacterales bacterium, assembly GCA_019240655.1. Lineage (GTDB taxonomy): Bacteria > Actinomycetota > Thermoleophilia > Solirubrobacterales > Solirubrobacteraceae > Palsa-465. The sequence continues at coordinate 60,669 of JAFAXX010000080.1, read as the reverse complement.
ATCACCCAGCTCGTCGACTCGAGCGCGACCGTGTTCCGTGCCTTCGCCTCCGAGGACGGCAACATCAGCCGCGCGGTCGCAGACCTCCCGGCGACGCTGCGGCAGACCACCGCCACGCTGCTGCAGGTACAGGCCTTCGCCACCGAGCTCGGGCCGGCGGCCCGGAACCTGCTGCCCGCCGCGCGGTCCCTGCCCGGGGCCAACCGCGCGCTGAGCTCGATCGCAGTGGCCGACCCAGCCGCCGGGTACCCGGGCGGGACCACGATCGTCCAGAACCAGATTCGACCGTTCGTGTCCGCGGCGCGGCCGGTCGTCCGCAGCCTCAAGCCGGCCGCGAGCAACCTTGCCACGGCGACCCCGAACCTGTCGAAGACTTTCACCGTGCTCAACCACTTCGTGAACATGGCCGGCTACAGCCCCGGCAGCGGCCAGCACGGCTACCTGTGGTGGCTCGCGTGGCTCGACCACAACGCGCGCACGTTGTTCTCGATCCAGGACGCCAACGGCGCCTTCCGCCCGGTCTTCCTTCAGGCCAGCTGCCCGACCTACGCGCAGCTGCTGAAGTTCAACGTCCAGGCGGCGTTCGTCCTCAGCCCGGCGATCATGCAGCTGTGCAACGTGCACCCGTGAGCGGAGCCTGATGGAGACCAGCAGCCCACCCGTTCGGAAGGTCCTGACGATGGTGCTGTTCGCGCTCTCGTGCGTGGGGCTGCTGCTGTTCCTGTGGCTGTCCTTCGGCGGCACGATCCCGCTCAATCCCCAGGGTTACCGGGTCAGGGTCTCGTTCCCGAACGCGCAGCAACTCGCCACCCAGGCCGACGTGCGGATCGCCGGGGTCTCGGTGGGCAAGGTGGTCGGCAAGTCGCTCGACCCCAGCGGCAACCTCACCATGGCCACGCTGGAGCTCAACAACCAGTACGCGCCGATCCACCGCGACGCCACCGCGATCCTGCGGGTCAAGACGATCCTCGGCGAGACCTACGTCGAGCTGCGCCCGGGCACCCCCGGCGCTCCGGCGCTGCCCGACGACGGGCTGCTGGCGCGCGGCCAGGTCCAACCCGCCGTACAGCTCGGCCAGATCTTCGACGCCTTCGATCCCACCACGCGCCACGCCTTCCAGGTCTGGCAGCAGCAGCTCGGCACCGCGGTCACCGGCAACGGCCAGAACCTCTCGAACGTCCTCGGAAATCTGCCGGCCTTCGCCGCCGACGCCACCGACGTCCTGCAGGTGCTGGACGTCGAGCAGAACGCGGTCGTCGGCCTGAGTCAGAACGGCGCCACGGTCTTCTCGGCCCTCGGCGGCAACCAGACCGCGCTGCGCAACCTGATCACCTCGGCCGATCAGGTATTCACCACCACCGCCCAGAACAACGCTGCTCTGGCCCGGACCTTCCAGGTGTTTCCGACCTTCCTGAACGAGACCCGGACGACGATGAGCCGCCTGCAGACCTTCGCCGAGGACACCGATCCGCTGGTCAAGCAACTGATCCCGGTCGCCCAGGACCTGACGCCGACCCTGCAGGCGGTCGATCAGCTCTCGCCCGCTCTGCAGACGCTGTTCACCAAGCTGGGTCCGCTGATCACTGCGTCGAAGCGCGGCCTCCCGGCGTACGCCGACGTTCTCCGCGGCGCCACCCCGCTGTTCGGCTCCCTCGGCCCGTTCCTCTCGCAGCTCAATCCGATCCTCGACTGGCTGTCGCTGCACCAGCAGCTGATCTCCGACTTCATCTCGAACGGGGCAGCGGGAACCGCGGCGACCACGACCGCGTTCGGCGGCGCCGGGCTGACGTGCGGCGGCGTGCCCTGCGGGCACTACCTGCGCCAGTTTCAGCCCACCAGCACCGAGACGTTCAGCGTGTTCGCCAACCGCGACACCAGCAACCGAGGCAACACCTACCCGCCGTCGCTGTGGCTGGCCGATCCGCGGGGGCTCATCCGCGGCAACCTCCCAGCCTGGGACTGTGCCAACACCGGCGGCGAGCATCCGGCCACGGCGACCGAGCCGGCATGCTGGGTGGCGCCGCCGCTACCCGGCGCCGCCCGCTCATCGACCCTGCCTCACATCCTCCAGGCTCACTACCCAAGCCGCTAGCACCCGGGGCCGGCTGCCGTTCTCAGCGCACCCGGTGGACGTGCACGCCCGGTGGACGTCGACCGGCGCCGCCGTGGACTAAGCCGCAGCCACCTGCGCGGGCGCGGGGGTCCTGGCGGCGCCGGCGGCGGTCAGTGCGTCGAGCAGCCGGCCGGCCAGCCCGACGTCGCCGTCGATTGTGAGGCCGCGACGCTCACGCTCGGGCGAGAGGGCGTCGATCCAGGCCTGCAGGCCGGCGGTCACCGACGCATCGGCGACGGACGCCGGGCGCTCCTCGACCTGGACGCCGGAGCCCGAGAGCGTGAACAGGTACGTGCTCGGGCGCCCGCCCTCGACGGTGACGCGCACGGTGCCGCCGTCAGCCGAGGAGGGCGGCAGCAGCCCCGGGGCCAGGCGGAAGATCGCCCCGATGTCGACCAGCTCGTTGCTGCGCGGCGTGCTCCAGGCCCACTCGTAACCCCACCGCGCCAGTGCGCCGAGGATCGGCATCAGCTCACGGGCTCGCTCGGTCAGCTCATAGTCGACTCGCGGAGGCACCTCGCGATAGCGCTTGCGGGTGAGCATGCCGTCGGCGACCATCCGGTTCAGCCGCGAGCGCAGCTGTTCGGTGGAGATCCCGGGCAGCACGCGTTGCAGCTCGACGAACCGGCGCGGCCCGGACGCGAGGTCGCGAACGATTAGGAGCGTCCATTTGTCGCCCACGAGGTCGAGCGCGCGCGCATCGGGCGACCACTGGTCGTATGGATGCCGCTTGGGCGGAGGTACGTGCGAGATGGCCCGACTCCCCAGGACGAATTGGTTCCCCTGACCTCGGTTTTGAGTCTACCGGACCACGTCCGCGGCGGGTCCAGCGCGAGAGTTTGCGCCAGTTTTGGCCGTCGGGCGCGTTATGGCTTACATGGGAGACGTCATCAACCTGCGGGACCGGCTGGCGGCGCGGGCCAACGCGGGGGACGGGGCACGAGCCCACGCGCCCGACGGGGTGTCACCCCACGCGCCCGACGGGGTATCCGCCCACGCGCCCGACGGGGTGTCACCCCACGCGCCCGACGGGGTGTCAGCCCGCGCGCCGGGCGGGGTGCCGGTCCACGGGCGGGACTGGGCGCGCGCCGCGGCCGGGGCGCGCGCCCAGTTCTGCTTCGATCTCGCCTGCCCGCTCTCGTATCTGTCCGGCGAGCGCGTCGAGCTGACGATCGGACACGTCGAGTGGGTCCCGGCGGCGCCGCTCTCGCCGGCGACCCGGTGGCGACGCTCGCACGCCGCGTTCGCCCGCGGCCGGGCCGAGGCCCTGGCCGGCGCGCTGCGGTTGCCGCTGATCTGGCCGGAGGACTTCCCCGCCGCTCGCCCGCTGGCAATGCGCGCCGCGGCTCACGCCGCCCAAGCCGGGGCTGGCGCGCGCTTTGCGCTGGCCGCCGGCCGGCTTGCATTCTGCGGCGGGTTCGACATCGAGGATCCCGAGATCCTCGCCGAGGCAGCCGCGGCCGCCGGCATCGCGCCCGCGGACGCGCTGGCGGCATCGGCCGATCCGGCGTACGACGCTGTGCTCGAGGCCACCACTGCCCGGCTCCGCGACGACGGGGTCTCGCGGCTGCCGGGGCTGCGGATCGATGGCCGCTGGGCGGACGGCGAATCCGCGATCGCCCGTTTGATCGCGATGGGGCCGGCGGTCGGTGTCAGGGCAGTGGACCGGTTCCGCCCCGGCGCGGGAGCGGCGCGCCAGCCGCTTCCGCGCGGGGGCAGAGCACAGGGGCGAGCCGAAACGGCCGCTCCGGCGCGCGGGAAGGGGGCATAGGCCAGGGGCAAGGCAGCTCGCCGGCAGGGGGCGGAGGCCAGGGGCAAGGCAGCCCGACGGCAAGATGCCACTGGGCAAGGCAGCACGACGGCAGGGACAGATGCCAGGAGGCAAGGCAGCTCGACGGCAGGAGGCAGAGCCCAGGGAGCGACGCCGCTCGTAGCGGGGGCAGTGGCCTGAGGCCACTCTGGAGGGCGTCGCGGCATGGAGGCCGCGGCGCCCTCCAGAAGCCATGCCGGCCCCGGCGAGGGGCGGCTTCAACGCGGCCGTCACCGCCCGGCGGCTTCGGTCCGGCGCAGGCCGGTCACCCGACGAACAAACGCCGCTGCCGTGTTAGCGTCCGGAGCGATGGCCGCGGAGACTGAAGCCTCGACCACGGTGCACGGCGGGCGGTTGATCGCCAGGCGGCTGCGCGCCCACGGCGTCACCAAGCTGTTCACGCTTTCCGGCGGTCACCTGTTCTCGATCTACGACGGCTGCCGCGCCGAGGGCGTCGAGATCGTCGACGTCCGCCACGAGCAGTCGGCCGGCTTCGCCGCCGAGGGCTGGGCGAAGGTGACCCGCTCGCTCGGCGCGTGCGCCCTGACCGCGGGGCCGGGAGTCACCAACGGGGTGAGCGCCCTCGCCTCGGCGGCCCAGAACCATTCGCCTGTGCTCGCCCTCGGCGGTCGCGCGCCACAGATGCGCTGGGGGCAGGGTTCGCTGCAGGAGATCGACCACGTGCCGTTCGTGCGGCCGCTGACCAAGTTCGCGGCCACCGCCGAGTCCACCGCCGAGATCCCCGGACTCGTCGACGAGGCGGTGCAGGCGGCGCTGACGCCGCACACCGGGCCCGCGTTTCTCGACTTCCCGCTTGACTACGTGTTCATGGAGGCCGAGGACCCGGAGGCGCCGGCCGGCGCTCCCAAGTCCTGGGGCGGCGCTCCGGCGGACGCCCGCGCCCTCGAGCGGGCGGCCGCGATCCTCGCCGCCGCCGAGCGGCCGGTGGCGATGGCGGGGACCGACCTCTATTGGGGTCGCGGCGAGCGGGCCCTGCGGGCGCTCGCCGAGGCGCTCCGCGTCCCGGTGTTCCTCAACGGCCTCGGCCGCGGCTGCCTTCCCGCCGATCACCCGTTGTGCTTCTCGCGCGCCCGCAGCGAGGGTCTGGGGGGCGCCGACGTGGCGCTGCTGATCGGCGTGCCGCTCGACTTCCGCCTCGGGTTCGGCGGCTCGTTCGCGCCGGACGCAGAGATCATCGCGATCGACGTCGCCGAGCCGCTCCGGGACCACCCGCGCCCGGTGGCCGCCGAGCTCTACGGCGCGCTCCCGGCGACGCTGCACGCGCTCGCCCACGCCACCGGGACTCCGTCGGGCAGCGTTCGTTCTGAGCGCGATGCCTGGATCGACCGCCTCGGGGGCAGCGAGGAACGCGGGCGCGCCGCCGAGCGCGCCGAGCTCGCCGACGCCCGCGCCCCGCTTCACCCGATGCGAGTCTATGGCGAGCTGAGGCAGCTGCTCGATCGCGACGCAATCGTGATCGGCGACGGCGGTGACTTCGTCTCCTACGCCGGGCGGGTCGTCGACTCCTACGAGCCCGGGTGCTGGCTCGACCCTGGCCCGCTCGGCTGCCTCGGCTGCGGCCCGGGCTACGCGCTGGCGGCGAAGCTGGCCCGGCCGGAGCGCCAGGTCGTCCTGCTGCTCGGCGACGGCGCGTTCGGCTTCTCCGGAATGGAGTTCGACACCTTCGCGCGGCACGGCGTCCCGATCGTCGCGGTCATCGGCAACAACGGCATCTGGGCGCTCGAGAAGCACCCGATGGAGTTTCTCTATGGATACTCGCTCGCCGCGGAGCTGCGGCCCGAGACCCGCTACGACATGGTCGTCGAGGCGCTCGGCGGCCACGGCGAACTCGTTCGCACCCCGGATGAGCTGCGACCGGCGCTCACCCGCGCCTTCGAATCGGGGCAGCCGGCGCTGGTCAACGTCCTCACCGATCCGAGCGTCGCGTATCCGCGCCGGTCGAACCTGGCCTAGCGTCCGAGTCCGAACACCCCGGCCCACCGCCAAAGCCGGAAACGAAAACCGCCCGCATGTCCCAGCGGGCGGCTTCCGATCCAGGTGTGGCCCAATCGGGACGGGCAGGGGTACGTGCCAGATAGGGCCAGGTTAGAGTGGCTCGGACGGCGGGAGGCGCCGATGTCTGCGGCATTCGCCCGAGCCTATGTGCGGGCCAGGCATGCCTGGCCCGAACCGCAATCTTCCTCCGTCGGTTCAGACCGCGGCAATACGACATTCGTCCAGATCCGAGCGCGCAAGTTCTAAACGGGTGTTGTAGCTAGGCGGGTCGGCGGGGGCCTGCCCGTCATGGAAATCGGTTGGTGCCTAGGCAACCGTTGGCCATCGGCGTGCAGAAGTAGCGACGCGCCGCCCGCCGACGGGCCCGGGAGCCGGTCCGGATGGACCGGCTCCCGGAGGAGCAGGTCATGCGGTCGTCGTCTGACTGCCGGCGCGCGTGGCCCCGGGCATTTCGCTCAGGGGCGTGATCTCGCCGATCTCGACACCGCCGCCGCGTGTGACCAACGGGCAGCCGGCCGCCAGCTCGCGCGCCTCCTCGAGGCTGCCGGCGTTGATCAGCGTGTAGCCGCCGAGCACGGTGGCCCCGCCGGTCTCGCCGACGCTCTGGCGGCTGAAGATCGGGTTGCCGATGTCTTCCAGATGGGGGCTCAGCCCCTGGAAGAACCCGTTCCAGTCGGCCCGCGTGTCGGCGGTCGGCGCGTAGTCGCGGGGAGCGCGGAAGCTGAACAGGAAGCTGGGCATGTGGTCCTCCTCGGTCTGCCGCCCCGCGTATCTGCTGAAGGGACGGCGGTTGGTGGTTACACCGCCTCTGACACCGGTTCTGGCGCCGAGGGGTCGCTCGGGAGCCCGAAGGCCGCCAGCGGAGCCGCGCCGACGAACCAGGTGAGCGCGCCGATGCGCCGGCCCGTGAGGCTCAGGAGGAGCAGCCCGGTCGGCCGGGCGAGCCCCGAGGCTGGGTCGACGCGGTACATCCCGTAGGCCGGCTGCCCGTTGGCGCGGGTGGCGAGCAGCCGGCTCGGCTGGCCGGCGCGGAAGCGGGCGACCGCCTCGAGCAGCGCGCGGATCTTTGCCCTGCCCTGGTACTCGAGGTTCGACGGCGGCATTCGGAACCACGCGTGCTCGGTGACGAGCGCGACCATCCCGGCGACATCGTCGGCGAGGAAGGCCTCCACGAAGTGGGCCAGCAGCTCCCTCTCCTCGACGGACCGCGGCGCCGGCGGCGCGAGCCGTTCGGGCATCTCCCGCGCGAGCGTCGCGCGTGCCCGCTTGAGCGCGCTCTTGACCGCTCCGACCGAGGTGTCGAGCATCCCCGCCGTCTCATCGGCGTGGAAGCCGAGCACGTCGCGGAGGACAAGCACCGCCCGCTGGCGGCCGGATAGGCGCTGAAGCGCGGCGATGAAGGTGATCTCCACCGCCTCGCGGCTCTCGTAGCGCGCGGCCGGCCCGGGAGTGGTGTCGGCCAGCCAGCTGAGCCGGTCTTCCGGATAGGGCTCGAGCCACTGCGGGTCGGCCAGGCGCGTCGGCTCCGGGATCGGAAACGGTGGAGTCGGGGTCGTCCGCGGCCGGCGCGCGGCGTCGCGCAGCGCGTTCAGGCAGCGGGTGGTGGCGATGCGGTACAGCCAGGTCCGCAGGCTCGAGCGCCGCTCGAAGGTGCCGAGGCTGCGCCAGGCGGCCAGCATCGTCTCCTGCAGGACGTCCTCGGCGTCCTGGCGTGAACCAAGCATCCGGTAGCAGTGGAACTCGAGCTCCCCGCGGACCGGATCGGTCAGCTCGCGGAAGGCCGCCTCGTCGCCGCGCGATGCGCGCTCGAGGAGGGCCATGGTCATGGTGGGGGTCATTGTCGTGTGTGGACACCGGCCCACGTCAAAACGGGGCGCCTCCTCACGGCTCGCCGCGGTGTCTGAAGCCCATGAAGCCCAACCCGGAGCTGAGAGCGATGGCACGACCGAGGCTCGGCTGGGTGCTCGGACTGACCGCGGCGGCGTACTTCATGGCGGTACTCGACGCGCTCGTGGTGGTGACCGCGCTGCCGTCGATCGGCCGCGACCTGCACGCCGGCCTGCAGACGTTGCAGTGGACGGTGAATGCCTACGGCATCGCCGTCGCGGCCGGCATCATCAGCGCCGCCGCGCTCGGGGACCGGTTCGGCCGCCGTCGCATCTTCGTGTCCGGGGTGGTCCTGTTCACCGCGGCGTCGGCCGCCTGCGGTCTGGCGGGCGCCGGCGGACCGCTGATCGCGGCGCGGTCACTGCAGGGGCTCGGCGCCGCCGCGATCACCCTGAGCCTGACGATCCTCACCGACGCGTTCCCGCCCGAGCGTCGCGGCGCGGTGGTCGGCACGTACGGCGGCCTGGCCGGCTTGGCGACGGCCCTGGGCCCACTCATCGGCGGACTGGTCACCGAGGGCCTCGACTGGCACTGGATCTTCTGGATCAACATTCCCATCGGCATCCTCGTCACCGGCGCCTCCGCGCGGCTCCTGCCCCAGACTCATGGCCCGCGTGAGCGGATCGACGCCTGCGGCGTGACCCTGGTGAGTGCCGGCGCGGTCAGCCTCGTGTGGGGCCTGGTGCGCTCAGGCTCGGCCGGTTGGGACAGCTTCGAGATCCTCGCGACGCTCCTCGCCGGCGCCGTGCTGCTGGCGGCGTTCATCGGCTGGGAAGCCGTTGCGCCGGCGCCGATGATCCCGCCGCGGCTGTTTCGCCGGCGCAGCTTCGCCTTCGGCAGCGCCACCCAATTGCTCATGTCCGGGTCGATCTTCGCCGCCGCGTTCCTGATCATTCAGTACGTGCAGATCGCGCGCGGCTACTCGCCGGTGGAGACGGGCGTGCGCCTGCTGCCGTGGCTCGTGACGCCGATGCTCGTCTCGCCGCTGGCCGGCTCGCTCGGCGACCGCATCGGTCCGCGTCCGCTGATCGCCGGTGGACTGACCATGCAGGCGGGCGGATTCGCGTGGATCGCCATCCACGCCGGGTCCGGCCTCGGCTACGACGAGCTGGCGATCAGCCTGCTGCTCGCCGGCATCGGCATCTCGATGGCGCTGCCGACGGCAGGCATCTCGTTGCTCGGAGCGCTCGTCTCGCTCGGAATTGCGTCGCGGCCGGCGGCCGGCGGCGCGCGGTCGCCGCGGCCGGCCGAGCCGGCGACCGTGGAGGACCTCGAGAGCAAGGGCGTCGAGTTCACTCGGCCGGTGTCGACGAAGGGTGGGGTCTGCTCACGGCGTTCGCGATTCCCGGCGGCGGCGAACTGGCGCTCTATGAGCCGCGCCACCCGACGCCGTCGGCCCGAGCGACTGACGCGACAGCATCGGGTTCGAGCCCGAAGCAGCGGCGGGCTACTCCGGGTCAGTGTCGCTCTGTCTGATGTACGCGGGCGGCCTCTCGCGAGACGGGCTCGACCTTGTCGAGGTACACCTTCGTGTAGCGCCCGCGCTGCGCCTCGTGGTACTCAATCCGCGCGCGCCGGCCCTCGAGTTCGGCTGCCCTGCCGCCGATCGCTTCACGGAATGTCGTGTACTCCTTGCCATCACTGTCACGCACGGAGTAACGCACGTTGCCGCCCTGAGTCTCGAATGTCCTGACGGACTCGATCGTGATGACGGCTTCCATGCCTACTCGCTACCCGGCCGAGGATATGCCCAGCCGCAGGTAACTTCCTCGAGACACAGGTGACTTCCTCGAGACACACGGTGCCGGGCTGAGGCTCGCCGGGTGTTGTCCATAACCTACGATCACGTCGAGGAGACGATGATGCCCGGACTGCTCGGCAAAGCCCACACGGTCACCAAGCTGCCCGCGCAGGACCTCGAGCGGGCGCGCGCCTTCTACCGCGACAAGCTTGGGCTCGAGCCGGTCGAGGAGCGCAGCGGCGGCCTGCGCTACGTGTGCGGGCCGACCGAGTTTCATCTCTTCAGCTCGGCAGGGGCGCCCTCGGGGGCATCGACCCAGATGGCGTTCGAGGTCGAGGATCTCGACGCGACCTTGGCCGATCTGCGAGCCCGGGGTGTGACCTTCGAGCGCTTCGAGATGCCCGGCTTCGAGCTCAGCGGTGACACGATCGCCGCTCCGGACAACTACCCCAGCAAGGGGACGGGCGAGCTCGGCACGTTCTTCTACGATAGTGAAGGCAACCTCATCGGGATCGCCCAGCCGATCCGCGACGCCGCGGCGCAGGGGTAGAAGGAGCTCGGCCGGGCGGCGTCGGGTCGTCGAGGCCGGCAGCTCGTTTCGTGCCGCGACGCGAACCGAAGTCCAACTGAGCGAGGCGGTTCTCACCCCGAGTGCGTTTCAGCGCTAGCAGCCGCCCAGCCCGAGCGCGGCGCCGCGCAGGATGTCGTGTTCGGAGACCTCGACCGCGGTCACCCCGAACAGGCGCGCGGCCTCACGGAGGATCACCGCGCCGGCCACGATCGTCGGCGCGCGGTCCGGGTGCAAGCCCGGCACCTCTCGCCGCTGCGCGAGCGGCACCGCGGCCAGTCGCTCGAGCAGACGCTCGATCTCCTCACTCGACAGCACGTAGCCGTGCACCTTCTCCGGGTCATAGGGCTCGAGCCGTTGCGCGATCGCCGCCAGCGACGTCGCCGTGCCGGCGACGGCGATCGCGTGGCGCACGGCCTGGCGGTGCTCCTCCGGGACCCCGTCTCTGAAGATCGCCCGCACGTCGTCGGCCAGCGCGTCGATCTCCGCGCCGGTCGGGGGGTCGGTGTGGAGGTGGCGCTCAGTCTGGCGGACCACGCCAGCCTGGTTGGAGACGTGGAAGCCGGCCTCGTGCCCGGCGCCGATCACCATCTCGGTAGAACCGCCGCCGATGTCGATCACCAGCGTGGGGGTCGGGTCGCCCGGGTCGTGCTCGCTGGTGGCGCCGAGGAAGGTCAGCCGCGCCTCGTCATCTCCGCTCAGCACGTGCGGTGTCAGCCCGTAGCGCTGCTCGACCCGCTCGGCGAACTGCGCCCCGTTGGCGGCGTCGCGTACCGCGCTGGTCAGGACGGCGATCGCCTGGCCCCCGTCGTGGCGGTCGATCAGCCCCCGGTATTCCTCGAGCGTGTCGTACACCCGGCCCATCGCCTGCTCGTCGAGGGCGCCGCTCGAGTCGACTCCCATCCCCAGCCGGGTCACCGTGCTGCGCCGCTCGAGCTCGCGCTCTACCCGGCCGTCGCGGCATTCGGCCACGAGCAGGCGGGTCGAGTTGCTCCCGATGTCGACCACGGCGACGCGCACCGGGGGGATTCTGGCGGATCTCCCGCCCGCCGGCCGCCACGTCGCCGGACCGCCCCCCCGCCGAGCCGCAAGCCGCGCCGAGCCGACACGACGCCGAGCCGGCAGCCCGGCCGCGCCCGGCTACGCCTCGGCCGGCACCGCCTGCCGCTGGTCGGCTGCCCGCGGGCGCAGCCGCGGCAGCCCGAACAGCGCGATCAGGCACCCCGCGGCCGAGAACGCCGCCGACACCGCGAACGCGAGCTCGAAGCCTCCGGTCAACGCGGCCCGGGCGCCGTGGGCCGCCGCGGCGGAGTGCAGTTCGCTGTTGGTGCGCGCGGTGGCGATCGCGGCCAGGATGGCGAGCCCGAGCGCGCCGCCGACCAGCCGCGAGGTGTTGACCAGCCCGGAGGCCAGCCCCGCCTCCTCCGGCTTGACCCCGGAGACGGCGGCGATCGTCCCCGGCACGAATGACAGGCCGATCCCGATCGCGCAGAGCAGCGAGGGCACCAGCACCTCACCGAGCCAGCTGCCGCCGACCGAGATGCCCGTGAACCAGAGCAGGCCCACCGCCTGGGTGAGCATCCCCGCCGCCAGCAGCGGCTTTACCCCGACCTTGGTCACGCCGCGCGAGGCCAGCGCCGACCCGGCCACGATGCACGCCGTCATCGGCAGGAAGGCGAAGCCGGCTCGCAGGGGCGAGTAGCCCTCGACCTGCTGGAGGTAGAGCGAGAGGAAGAACCACATCGCGATCGACGCGCCGCCGAGCAACATCACCACCAGGTTGGCCGCGGTCAGCGTTCGCGAGCGGTAGATCCGCAGGGGCATCAGCGGGTGGCGGGCCAGCCGGCCCTCGATGGCCAGAAAGACCGCGAGCAGGACGACGCCGGCCCCGAGCAGCGCCAGCGTCGACGCCGCGCCCCAGCCGGTCACGTCGGTGCGGACGATCCCGAGCACGAGCACCGAGAGCCCGAGCGTCGCGGCGACCGCGCCCGAGAGGTCGAAGCCGGCCGAGCGGTCCTCGGCCCGGCCCTCGGCGACCAGCCGCTGGGTGGCGAGCGCGGCGCAGAGCCCGATCGGGACGTTGATGAACAGGATCCACCGCCAGCTCAGGAGGTCGGTGAGGACGCCGCCCAGCAGCACCCCGGCGGCGCCACCGATGCCGCCCATCGCGCCCCAGATCCCCACCGCGCGGTTGCGCTGCGCGCCCTCGGGGAACGTCGTGGTGAGGATCGACAGCGAGGCCGGCGCGATCACCGCGCCGCCGAGCCCCTGGGCGGCGCGCGCCGCGATCAGCGTGGTCTGGCTGTCGGCGAGCCCGCCGGCAAGCGAGGCCACCGCGAACAGCGCCAGCCCACAGACGAACACCAGCCTCCGGCCGATCAGGTCCGCGGCCCGGCCGCCCAGCAGCAGGAAGCCCGCGAAGGTGACCGTGTACGCGTTCACAACCCACTGCAGGTCCTGCTCGGTGAAGTGCAGCGCGCTGCGGATCGACGGCAACGCGACGTTGACCACCGACACGTCGAGGATCACCATGAACTGCGCCAGGCAGCACAGGATCAACGTCGCGCGGAGGTGTGGATGCTGGGCTTTGGCGGTGTCTCCCATGCGCCTACTTTGCTCTCGGCCAGACGGTACGATAATCGTCGTACACTGTATCAAAGTTCGATATCCGTCGTACAAGGATCCATGTCAGCGCTAACCCCTGAGGCCGACCCGCTCGCCCACCCGGAGCTCGAGCAGATCGACCTGCCCGACGTCCTCCACGCCCTGAGCGATCCGGTGCGCCTGTCGATCGTGGCGGCGCTCGCGAGCGGCGAGGAGCGGACCTGCAAGAGCTTCGACCTGCCGGTCACGAAGTCGACCTGCACCCATCACTTCCGCGTGCTGCGCGAGGCCGGGGTCATCCGCCAGCGCCTCGAGGGGACGACGCGCCTGAACTCGCTGCGCCGCGCGGAGCTCGACGGCCGCTATCCCGGGCTGCTCGACGCCGTCCTCGGCGCCGCTGGGTCCTGAATAGGGGTCAGGGGCCGGGCTTCGCCCGGCGTCCTTGGGGCCATGCGACCCCGTCCGGACGGGGTCGGACGGCCCCACGGACGCCGCGCGCCGGCGCGGCCCCAACTAGGCGAACACCGGCGCGAGGTCGATGAACACCCGGTAGTCGGCGATCTGGTCCTCGCGGTTGACGCGGTAGATGGTCACCACCGGCACGGTGACCTCGCGGCGGTCCTGTCGGGTGTAGGTGACGTCGGCCTGGACGATCGTGGCCGGCGGCTGCTCCCACTGTTCGACGACTTCGTGGCGTAGGCCGCCGATCATGTCGTAGAAGCTCTGCAGCGCGTCCCGGCAGGCCTCGCGGCCGTGGACCTCGTCGGCGTTGCCGAAGCGCATCGTCACGTCCGGCGCCAGGTAGGCCGCCCACGCGCCGGCGTCCATCCGGTCGATGTCGGCGAACATGTTCTCTCGGGCTGCCATGCCCGGATCCTAAGGCGCGCGGCGGTAGAGCGTCACGTTCCGGTCCAGGCGCGTGCCGGCGAAGCCGCGCGGGCGGCCGCCCTGGGCGTCGAGGTAGGCGAGCTGGCGTGAGATCGCGGCGAGCGCGCCGGTGTGGTCGAGCATCCAGGTCTCGAGCGCCACCCCGCCGCCGGCGGTCTCGAGCACGCGGAGCATCCGCGCCTGCTGGGGGTGGTCGATCAGCGAGGCGGTGGTGATCAGCCAGTAGCCCGCCCGGGGGACGATCTCGTTGCGGTGGGTGTGGCCGGAGAGCGCCGCGATCACCCGCGGATCGCGATCGAGGATCCCGAGGAGCGCCTCGCCGCCCTCCGCGCCCGGGAGCGGCTGGTGTGAGGCGACGATCACCCATCGCTCCCCGGCCGCGCGCAGGGCGCCGGCCAGCCACGTCGGCTGCTCGGGGCGCACGAGGCCGCCGGAGCCGCCGGCCCGTCGCGCGAGGTCGAGCACGACCAGCCGCAGGCTCGCTCCGACGTCGACGAAGTAATCGAGCGTGGGTCCGGAGCCCGACAGGCGGGCCACCACCTCGGCCGCGTTCATCTGACGGCGAGCGGGGTCCGCGGGCACGCGCACCTTCGGGCCCGCCAGCGCCTGGGCGAGGAAGTTGTCGATCAGGCGGGGGCTGGGCGGGCCGTCCGGGGAGAGGCCGGCCGCGATGCCGGGCGGCAGGGTCAGCCCGGGCGGGAGCTCCCACACCGCCTCCTCGCCGACGGCCAGCGCGCGCGTCTGCGCGGTGGGGACGATCTCGCCGGCGAGGAGGATGTCGTGGTCGCCGAGCGCCGGATGCACGGGCGCGCCCAGCCCCGGGCTGGTGAACCGGCGGGTGGCTTCGCGCAGCAGCCCGGGGTGGCGCGGCGCGTCGAGGTCCGGGCGGTAGTAGAACGGGTCCGGGTTCGCGGCCAGCTGGACCCCGAAGTAGGGGCGCCCCCAGCCCGCCGTGCCGCCGCGCAGCACGGTAAGGGCGAGCGAGAGCTCGTTGGCCTGGTCGTTGTCGATCAGGTCGCCGCCCTGGATCACCGCGTCGGGCCTGAGCGCCCGGATGACCCGGACGGCGCCGGCCAGCACCTGGCCGGTGAGCGCCTCCTGGGGGCGGAACGTCGACTGGAACGGGTCGCCGAGGCGGTCGAGGAACGGCACGCGAGCCGGCGAGGAAGCATCGAGGACGTGGGCGTCGGTGAGGTGGGCGATGGTGGCGAGGTGGCGCCTGGCCCGCGCCGGCGCTCCGAGCTCAGTGCGCGCGATCAGCGGCTCGCCGGCGGCCCGCTGCAGCACCCCGGTTCCGTGCGGGTCACGCCACGTGGCCTCGAGCGTCGAGCCGGTGCGGGCCGAGCGCGTCGCGCCACACCCGGCGGCCAGGACCGCCGCGCCGGCGATCAGCGACTCCCGGCGGGTCAGCCCGCTCACGGCGCCGCCAGTCCGCTGACCACGCTCTCCCGCCCCGCCCGTCGGGCCACCCACAGGACCGCCACCGTCGCCGCGACCACCAGTCCGGCGAGGACCGCGGCGATCGCGCCCGCCCCCGCGCCGAGCGAGAGGGTGGCGTAGCCCGCCGCCAGCCGGGCCAGCGCCGGGCCGAGCAGCCACCGCTCGAGCGCGATCCCGATCGCCGCCGCCGGCGCGACCAGCGCGAGCGCTGCGCCGGCGAGCAGGCGGGTGATTGCCGGGGTGCCGGCGCCCACCGCGCGGATCACCGAGAGCGTGCGGCGGCGCTCCTGCACGGTCAGCGCGCAGGTCTGGATCAGCGCGTAGAGGCAGACCAGCCCGTCGACGATCGCCACCGCCCGGAGGATCGCGCGCAGCGTGTCGACCAGCGGGACGCCGCGCGCGGTGGCGCCGGCCGCCGGCGCGGCGGTGGCGCCGAGCGCCGCGGTGACCCTGGTGAGGTCGGCGCCGGGCCGGACCCGCACGACGAGCTGCTCGGACGCCGACGGGTCGCGCGCGAGCAGCGCCCGCGCGGGAACGTAGGCCACGCGGCCGTCGTGGTCGAGCGAGCCGACGACGCCCGCCACCCGCAGCCGCAGCTCGCCGCCGGAGGCGAGCTGGATCGCCAGCGTCGAGCCGGGGACGAGGCCGAGGGCGTCGGCCAGCCCGGCGCCGACCTCGGCCTCGTCGGGACGGGCGATCCGGCTCCCGCCGAGCAGCGGCGGCGCCTCGAACTCGGTGTGATCGCCCGGGTAGGCGATCACGTCGATCGTCTCCTGCAGCGAGAAGGAGTCGACCGCCTCGTCCGCATAGCGCGGGGCGGCGGCCTGCACGCCGGGGATCGCCCGCACCTGGCCGACCGCGGCGGGCGGCAGCTGCGCGGTCAGCTGGTATCGCTTGCCGAGCGCGCCGGGATCGGTCTCGAGCGAGACCAGCGCCGAGGCCAGCGCCAGCATCAGCAGCACGAATCCGGTCGAGCTCCCGAGCGCGGTGGCGGTGGCGACGAGCCGCGCCCTTCGCGCCCCGGCCAGGCGGGCGCCGAGCACGGTCAGCCCGGCGCGGATCGGGCTCGCGCGCCGGCGCGAACGGGCGGCGGCCAGCTCGGCGCCGCGCAGGAGCGCCACCGGCGCGCGGCCGGCCGCCCGCCACGCCGGCCACGCCGCCGAGGTGACCGGGATCGCCACCGCGGCCATCCATGCCGCGGCGAGCGGGAGGGCCAGCGCCGCCCCGGGCGCGGGCTCGTTCAGCATCATCAGCAGGCGGCTGGTCGGGCCGTAGGTGGCGAGCGTCCCGGCGATCAGCCCGATCGTCGCCGCCGGCGCCGCCACGATCAGCGCCTCGAGGCCCTGGGTGGCGGTGAGGTAGGAGCGCGAGGCCCCCACCGCGCGGCGCAGGCCGATCGCCTGAAGCCGCCGCTGCACCTCGGCCCGCGCCGAGGCGGCCAGCATCACCGCGGCGGTGAGCAGCGCGATCAGCGACAGCGCAACCAGCAGGTCGATCACGATCCCGGCCGCCTGATCGAGCAGCACGCGAACACCGGCGCGGGTGACGAAGCGCAGCCCGTGGACGCCGTAGCTGGTCGCGCGGGCCTGGACCAGCACCTCGTCGAGCCGGTGCGGGTCGCGCAGCCAGATCTCGGCCAGGTTCACTCCCGGGGGCACGCTCACCCCGACCTGGGCGACGTACACGCGCGGCCCCGCGAGCGGATAGGAGACGTTGTCCGGGCTCTCGGTGAAGCCGACCACACGCTGAGGCGAAGATCCGTCGAGCTCGATCCGCCCGCCCAGGGGCATGCCCCACGCCGCCGCCAGCCCGCGCTCGACGAGCACCTCGCCGGGGCGCCCGGAGAGGTCCCGGCCGGCGACGATCGCGTACCCGCGGCGGCCGGGGCCGATGATCTCGACGGCGGCGTTCTCGCTGGTGTGGCCGGGGGCGTCGAGCTCGACGCCGGTGAACTCCCGGCGCAGCGAGAACGCCGCCAGGTCCGGCAGCGCCGCGATCCGCGCGGCGACCTGGCCGGCCGGCTCGGGATCGAAGCGGACGATCGCGTCGGGGAGGTCGGCGGCGCCCGCGGCGCGGTCGAAGCCCCGGCCGAGGCCGTCGGAGACCACGAGCGCCGCGGTCAGCATCGCGCCGGCCAGAGCGATCCCGAGCCCGGTGAGCAGCGAGCGCCGCCGGCGCGAGCGCAGGCCCCGCCGCGCCTCGGCCAGGGCGGCGGCGATCAGGCCGACTCCCGGAGCGCCATCGCTTCGTCGGCGTCCTCGCGCAGCCGCCCGTCCTCGAGGCGCAGCACCCGGTCGGCGATCGCCGCCGCCTCGGGCTCGTGGGTGACGATCACCACCGCGCGGTCGCCGAGCTCGCGCAGCAGCCCGAGCACCGTCGCGCCGTTGTCCTGATCGAGGTTGCCGGTCGGCTCGTCCGCCAGCACGAGCTCGGGGTCGCCGACCAGCGCTCGCGCGATCGCCACCCGCTGCTGCTCGCCGCCGGAAAGCTCATGGGGGCGGCGCCCGGCGATCTCGGCCAGGCCGAGGCTGTCGATCAGCCGCCGGGCCCGCCGCTCGCCGCCCCGCCGCGCGCCCGGGAGCCGCGCCGGCAGGAGCACGTTCTCCTCGCCGCTCAGCTCCTCGATCAGGTGAAACGACTGGAACACGAAGCCGATGTGGCGCAGCCGGACCCTGGCCAGCGCGCCGGGCCGGCGGCCGGTGAGCTCCTCGCCGGCGAGCACGATCCGGCCCGCGTCGGGGCGGTCGAGCCCGCCGAGCAGGTGCAGGAGGGTCGACTTGCCGCTGCCCGAGCGACCGAGCACCGCGACCACCTCGCCGGCGTCGACCTCGAGGTTCACCCCGTCGAGCACGCGCCGAGCGGCTCGTCCGGCGCCGACCGTCTTGATGATCCCGCTGGCGGCGAGAACGGGCACCGAAATTACGGTAGCGAGCCGCGCCCCACGGCCGGCCGATTGCCAGGCCGCCGGCAATCCGGTCAAATACCGGAGCCGTGCTCGTGCTGAACCACCAGGACGTCCTCTCCGCTCTCCCGCCGGCGGCGTGCGCCGAGGCGATGGCGGCCGGCCTGGCCGCGCGCGCCCGCGGCGAGGCGGCGATGCCGCTGCGCACGGTGTGGGGGCCGCCGGGCGCGCCCGGGCTGATGGGGCTGATGCCGGCGTGGCACCCGGGCGCGTTCGCGCTCAAGGCGATCTGCGTGATGCCGGGCAATCCGCCGCGCGGGCTCGACGCCCACCAGGGCGTCGTCGTGCTGTTCGACGGCGACACCGGCGTGCCGGCGGCGTTGCTCGACGCCTCGGCGATCACCGAGGTCCGCACCGCGGCGGTGAGCGCGGTGGCCACCCGCGTGCTCGCCCGCGACGACGCCCGCGTGCTGGCGATCCTCGGCGCCGGCGTCCAGGCGCGGGCCCACCTCCGGGCGCTGCCCGAGGTGCGGCCGTTCGAGTCCGTTCGCGTCTACTCGCGCACGCCGGCCCACGCCGAGGCGCTGGCCGCCCAGGCCGGGCGCGATAGCCGTCGGGGCGTTGGCGTCGTGGTCGCGGCGAGCGCGGAGGCGGCGGTCCGCGGCGCGGACGTCGTCGTCACCGCGACCACCTCGCGCGAGCCGGTGCTCCGGCGCGAATGGCTCGCCCCCGGGGCGCACGTGAACGCGGTCGGGGCCAGCACGCCCGACGCCCGCGAGCTCGACGTGGAGACGGTGGCGGCCGGCGCCCTGTTCGTCGACAGCCGCGAGTCGCTGCGCGCCGAAGCCGGCGAGTTCCGGCTCGCCGTCGCGGAAGGGGTGATCACGGGCGAGGACCACGTCCGGGCCGAGCTCGGCGAAGTGCTGACGGGAAGCCGGGACGGCCGCCGCGACGCCGGCGAGCTGACGCTGTTTCGCTCGCTCGGCCTGGCGGTCGAGGACCTGGCCGCGGCCGAGGCGGCAGTGGACGCGGCGCGGCGGCTCGGGCACGGCCGCGAAGTCGAACTGTGACCGGAGCTCGTTCATACATCCCGTCTCCCGGGTGACAACATGAACCGAGCACGCTGGCCGAGATCCCCGGAGGTGACGGATGAGCGACGACCTGCACGAACCTGTGCTCCCCGGCCCCGGAGCCAGCGACTACGAGCGATACCTGCGCACCGACGAGCTGCTCGCGCTGCAGAAGCCGGACGAGGAACGGGTGCATCACGACGAGCTGCTGTTCCAGACCGTTCACCAGGCCTCCGAGCTGTGGCTGAAGCTCGCCGGCACCGAGGTCGACGAGGCCGCCGCCGAGCTCGAGCGCGACCAGATCGCGCCGGCGCTCCGGCTCCTGCGGCGAGCGACGTTGTGCCTGCAGTACGTCACCGCCCAGCTAGACATGCTCAACCACATGTCGCCGTGGGAGTACCACCAGATCCGGGTCGTGCTCGGCCACGGGAGCGGGTTCGACTCGCCGGGCTTTCGCCGCGTGGCGCGCGTGACCCAGCGGGTCGCCAAGGCGTTCGACGGTGTGCTCGCCCGGGCCGGCCTCGAGCTCTCCGAGCTGTACCGGCGCGGGCGCGAATTCGAGGACCTCTACCAGCTCGCCGAGTTGCTCACCGAGTGGGACGAGCGGATCTGGGTGTGGCGGTTCCGCCACTACACGATCGTGGCCCGCGCCCTCGGCGAGGAGACGGTCGGCACTCAGGGCACGCCGATCCAGGTGCTCGGCAAGCTGATCGCACAGCGGCGGATTCCCAGGCTGTGGGACGTCCGCAGCCGGCTGGTCGAGCTGTTCGAGGCCGAGCGTGCCGCGCCGCCGGCTTAGCCGTGGCGCCCTCTGCGCCAACCCATGCGGACCTAGCCGGTCCCCTCGCGGGACGGCTGGTCTCGCTCGAGCCGTTGTCGGCGGCGCACGTGGAGGGGCTGCTCGACGCCGCCCGGGACGGGGAGCTGTTCACTTGGTTTCCGCTCGACCTGGCGCGGTCGGGCGACGTGCTGGGCCGCTGGGTCGGCGACGCGATCGCGGCGGCGCAGCAGGGCCGCGAGGTGCCGTTCGCGATCCTCGACGCCGGCAGCCGGGAGCCGCTCGGCTCTACCCGGTTCCTCGAGCTGCGCCTCGAGCACCTGCGGGCCGAGATCGGGTGGACTTGGGTCGCCCGCCGGGCCTGGGGCACTGGGGTCAACGTCGAGGCGAAGCTGCTGCTGCTGGCGCGGGCGTTTGAGCGCGCCGGCCTGCGCCGGGTGGAGTTCAAGACCGACGCGCAGAACGCGCGCTCGCGCGGAGCGCTCGAAGCCCTCGGGGCGCAGTTCGAGGGCGTCTTCCGCAAGCACATGGTGGTGCGCGGCGGGACCGCGCGCGACTCGGCGTATTACTCGGTGATCGACGACGACTGGCCCACGGTCAGAGCGCGGCTGGTAGAGCGGCTCGAGCGCGCGCGCTGACTGGCCCACGGTCAGAGCGCGACTGACCGGGCGGCTCGAGCGCGCGCTGATCACCTCGTGCGAGCGGACTCGAGCCCGGCCAGCAGCCGGTCGACCTCCTCGGCCGTGTTGTAGTGGACGA
Source organism: Solirubrobacterales bacterium (assembly GCA_019240655.1). Classification (GTDB taxonomy): domain Bacteria; phylum Actinomycetota; class Thermoleophilia; order Solirubrobacterales; family Solirubrobacteraceae; genus Palsa-465. The sequence continues at coordinate 40,093 of JAFAXX010000080.1, read as the reverse complement.
AGCCGATCCGCACCGCCTGATCCTCGTAGCCGAGGCGCCGGTACAGGCCGAGCGCGTACCACGAGTCGTGGGCCCAGGTGCCGATCCGCCGCTCGGCCAGATGAGCGACCACCTTGGCCGCGGGGACGCCGTCGAGGTTGATCAGGAAGGTCGGGACGCGGCCCTCGAGCCCGGGGAGGCCGTAGACGGTGACCGCGTCCGGGATGCCCGCGAGGAAGCGCGCGGCCAGCGAGCGCTCGTACGGGGTGATCGCGGCAAAGCCGCCGATCGAGTCGAGGTAGTCGAACGTGGCGCCCAGCCCGGCAAGCAGCTCGTAGGCCTGCGTGCCGGTCTCGAAGCGGCGGCCGAGGGGCGTGCTCGGCGCCGGGCGCGCCTTGTAGGGCCGCCAGCGCTCGATCACCTCGGCGCGACCGTAGGCCACCCCGAGATGTGGCCCGCAGAACTTGTACGGCGAGCAGATCAGCACGTCGGCCCCGACCGCACGGACATCGATCGCCTGGTGGGCGGCGTAATGGACGGCGTCGACCCAGGCGAGCGCGCCGACGTCGTGGGCTTTCCGGCACACCCGCGCGGCGTCGACCACCGTGCCGACCGCGTTCGACGCCCACGCGAACGCCACCACCCGGGTGCGGTCGCTCAGCTTGGCGGCGAGATCGTCGAAGTCGAGCGTCGTGTCCTCGTGCAGCTCGACGTGACGGACGACCAGGTCCCGGTCGCGCGCGAGCTCCAGCCACGGAGCCACGCCGCCGTCGTGGTCGAGCGAGGACACCAGGATCTCATCGCCGGGGGCGAAATCGCGGCCCGCCGTGCGCGAGAGAGTGAAGTTGAGCGAGGTCATATTGGCGCCGAAGACGATCTCGTGCGGCTCGCAGCCGAGGAACCGCGCCGCCTTGGCCTCGGCGCTCTGCACGATCTCCTTGACGCGCAGACTGGTCTCGTAGACGGCGCCGAGGTTTGCGCTCGCCTCACGCATCGCGCGGGCGATCGCCTCGCCGACTTCGTCGGGCACCTGCGAGCCACCGGGGGCGTCGAGGAAGGCGAACCCGCTCTGCAGCGACGAGAACCGGCGGCGGATCGACTCGAGGGATGTCGGCGCGTCGAGCATCTGGCTGCTCCTCGCCGAGATACTACGTCGGTCCCGGGTACGGGCCGCGGGGCCAGTCCTCCGTGGTCCACGGGCCGGTCAGGGCCGGCGGTCACCTGGTCAGCTCTTCCAGCAGCAGCGCGAAGGAGCGGTACTGGCGTCCGGTCTCCTGCTCGAGCGCGAGCTCGCAGGTCCGGTTGCTCGACATGCTGTCGTCGACCGTCACGCCCTCGAGCTCGCGCGCCACGTGGCGCAGGGCCGAGGACGGCAGCTCGGGGTGCAGCCAACCGCGGTCGCCGGCCATCCCGCAGCACCCGGTTCGCGCGGGAAGCACCACGTCGTCGGCGAGCCGCTCGGCGATTGCCGCGAGTCGGCCAGCGAGGCCCAGCTGCGTGCACGCGCAGGTCGGATGGACCGCCACGGTCCGGACCCGACGCGAGATCCGCAGCCGCTCGAGCAGATGGTCGTGCACCCAGGCGACCGAGTCGAGCACCGCGATTCCGTCGACCCCGATCTCGGTCAGCACTCCCTGGGTGCAGGAGCTCGCATCGATCACCACGGGTAGGCGACCGTTATCGCTCCAGCGGCGCAGCGCCGACGCCGTGCGTGCGCTCATGTGTGTGTGACCGGCCTGGTATCCCTTCGAGCTCCAGGGCACCCCGCAGCAGTGTCCGGCGACATCCTCGGGGATCCACAGGGGCATCCCGGCGCGCGCGGAGACGGCCACGAGCGCCTCGGGCAGCGTGGGCCCCGCCGACGCGCGGCGGGAGTTGCCGAAGATGCGGTTCAGGCACGAGGGCATGTAGACGGCCGCGGCGTCGGGCTTTGGCGCGCTTGGCGGAAGATCGGGCGGCGCCGCTCGTGGCGCGCTCTGGGTCCAGGTCGGGACGAGGTCGCAACCACCGAGGCGGCGGACGCGGTCTGTGGCGCCGGCGACGGCCTGGTCGCCGGCTATCCGGGCCGCGAGGCCCCCGGCCTTCAGGGCGACCCGCGCGACGCGCTCGGCGACCGCGTAGCGGTGGGCCACGCCCAGCGCCGCCCGTTCGGCCCGTGGGCCGTGCTCCCGGCGGCGCAGGTCCTTGATCAGCTTGCCGGTGTCGATCGCCACGGGGCACGCGGTGGCGCACGAGCCGTCGGCGGCGCAGGTCTCCATCGCGTCGTACTCGTACTGCTCGAGCAGAGCCGCGAGCACCGGCGACCCCTGCGGCTGGCGGGCCATCTCGCGCCGCAGCACGATCCGCTGGCGGGGTGTGGTGGTGACGTTGCGCGACGGGCAGACCGGCTCGCAGAAGCCGCACTCGATGCACTTGGTCGCGCTCGCCTCGATCTCCGGAGTGCCCTTGAGGTTTCGAAGGTGGACCTCCGGGTCGCGGTTGAGGATCACGCCGGGGCCGAGGATCCCCTCCGGATCGGCGAGCGACTTGATCCGCCACATCAGCTCGGTTGCTCTGCTCCCCCACTCGCGCCGCACGAACGGTGCCATGTTGATTCCGGTGCCGTGCTCGGCCTTCAGCGAGCCGTCGTAGCCGTCGACTATCAGATCCACGACCTCGTGCATGAAGGCGCCGTAGCGCTCAAGGTCCTCTGGCTTCGCGAAGTCAGGAGTGAGGACGAAGTGGAGGTTCCCCGCCGCGGCGTGCCCGGCGACGCCCGGCAGAAAGCCGTGCTTTGAGAGCAGCGCCTGCAGATCCTTCGCGGCCTCGGCGACTCGCGCCGGGGGTACGCAAATGTCCTCGCTGATCAGCGACACGCCCGCCGGCCGGATCGCGGCCATCAGCCCGTACATCCCCTCGCGCACGTGCCACAGCATCTCCACCCGCGCTCGATCGCGAGTGAACGCGGCCTGCCCGATCACCGGGCGGCCTTCGAGGATCTCAAGGGCGGCGCGTTCGGACTCGTCGAGCGCCTCCGGCTCCTCGGCGCGGAACTCGACCAGCAGCGCGGCCGAGGTCGCGGGCAGCTCCTTCCATCCCTCGGGCGTGCCGGGCATGTTGTTGGCGGCGGCGATCAGCGTCGTGGCGACCATCAGCTCGGTCGCGGTCGCTCCCGCCTCGACGAGCGGTCCGACCGCCGCGGCTGCGCTGTCGAGATCCTCGAAGCCGACCAGTGCCAGCGTCGAATGACGCCCGAGCGGGACGGTGTCGAATACAGCCTCGGCGATGAACGCGAGCGTCCCCTCGGAGCCGACGACCAGCCGCCTTAAGATCTCAAGCGGGGTGTCGCCGTCCAAAAACGCGCACAGCCGGTAGCCGGTCGTGTTTTTGATCTTGAACTTGCGCTCTATCCGCTGCGCGAGCTCCGGGTCGCCTCTGACTTCGTCGCGGATCTGCACAAGGCCCGCGGCAAGCTCCGGGTTCATCTGCGCGAAGCGCTGCTCGGCGGCGGGTGCGGCGGTGTCGATCACCGTGCCGTTTGCGAGCACCAGGGTCATCGAACGAACCGTGCGGTATGAGTCGGCGACTATCCCGCAGCGCATCCCGCCGGAGTTGTTGGCGACCACGCCGCCGACGCAGGCGATCTGGGTGCTCGCGGGATCGGGGCCGATCCGGCGGTTGTAGCGGGCGAGCATGCGGTTTGCGAGCCCGAGCGTCACCCCCGGCTGCAAGCGGGCGAGCGCTCCCGATTCCTCGATCCGGGCGCGCTGCCAGTGGTGGCGGACATCGACCAGGATCGAATCGGTCTGCGATTGGCCGTTCAGGCTCGTGCCGCCGGTGCGAAAGACCAGCGGAGCGCTCAGCTCGGTTGCCGTTTTGAATAGCGCCGCGACGTCGGCGGTATCGCGCGGTCTGACGACCGCCCTGGGGATCAGCCTGTAAGGGCTGGCATCGGAAGCGTAACGGACCAGGTCCAGCGCCCGGGCGAGAACCTGATCGTCGCCGAGCGCCGCGATCAACCGGCTGCGCAGCGGCTCCGGGGTGCCCTGCGCGACCCAGTCCGGTGCGCGGTCTGCAGCCGGCCGCGGGCTGTCGGGAGCGATCCGGCGCGGATCGTGGGCCAGCAACCTCGAGGCCATCACTTAAGCCACATTCCCGAAGCTACCGGAACCTGAACCAGCCTTGGCCCCTCATCGGCAGCGAACGCCTCGGTCAGCTGCTCGCGTCCCGGCGCTCCGCGTGGCCCGCATGCCTTAGCCGCCGGCCACGGCGCCGAGGTCAAGACCGGACCGCTCGAGGCCGGGGGCGCCGCTCACCTGCTCGAGCATCGCGTCGTTGCGTCGAATCGTCGAGCGCGCAGTGCGCGTCAACCTGCTCGGCCAGTGCTCGCGATAGCAAGGTCCGAGCAGGCAAAGCCTGTTGGTCGCTGTTTCCTGGCCGCCGGTTGTCGCTGGGTCGCTGCGCGCTGATGCGTTTTGTCCGCGGAGGGCAGCTCAGCCGCCTGTGCAAGCTGCGTGAGGAGGCCGCTCGAGCTGCGTGAGGAGGCCGCTCGAGTTCTTGTAGGCGCGTGCGATACCTACGTGGCTTCCGGCCTCGAGCGCTTCGCCGAGGGCGATCACCGCAGCGTCGAAGCGCGTCCACAACTCGTGTGGGCCGCCTGTTCCTCCGCGGCTCGGCCAGCTTGGTCAACCGTGCGGAGAAGCCCGCGTCCCGAGGAGCCTCCGTGCCACGAGCACAACGCGTTCCGTCAGCATTGGGCGTTGGGCCGATCGGAAGGCGCCGGCTCTCCTGCAGCCCGCACGGCAGGAAAGCTCGCGGGCCACGTCGGGATGCGCGTGCCGGCCCGCGCAGCGGGAGTCATGCTCGAAGCGGTGGACGCGCGGGGCTTTGCTCACGGTCAGGACGGAAGTCTCGCAGTGCCGCTTGGTCGCCTTGGAGCACGACCCACGAGCCACCGATGAGTTTGCCGCCCGGGGCGGTCTTACTTGCCGAACCCGAAGTTCAACGGAGGACGGCATGTACACGGTGGGATCGACAGACGGGACGCGGATCGCGTATGACCGCTACGGCGAGGGTCCGGCGGTGATCCTCGTCAATGGCGCGCTCGGCTATCGCAAGTTCAAGACCATGGAGCAGATCGCCACCGCCGTGTCCGAGCACTTTACGGTGATCAACTACGATCGCCGGGGGCGCGGCGACAGCGGCCCGGCTGGGCCCGCGTCGGTCCAGCGCGAGATAGAGGATCTCGCCGCCCTGATCGACGCGGTCGGTGGGCGGCCCTCGCTGTGGGGCTACTCTTCCGGCAGCGCGGTCGCGCTGCGCGCGGCCGCGGCGGGGCTCCCGGTCGAGAAGTTGGTGCTTTACGAGATCCCGTTCAAGACCGACCCGACGGCCAAATTCCCGCGTGACGACTACGCCGCGCGGCTCGAGCCGCTGATCGCCGCTGACGACCGGATGGGAGCGGCCAAGCATTTCCTGCGCAACGTCGGGATGCCTGGGCCGATCGTGACGGTTATGTCGCTGGTGCCACAGTTCAAACGGTTTGGCGCCAACGGCCACACGCTGATGTTCGACTACGTGGCGCTCGGTGACGAGAACATGCACGGGTCGCCGCTACGCGCGGACGAGTGGGCGACGGTCACCTGCCCGACGCTGGTCATGTACGGCTCAAAGACCTACCCAAGCCTCAAGCACGCGTCCCGCTCGCTGGCCGACGTGCTCCCGAACGCGACTCTGCGCGAGCTCCCCGGCCAAAAGCATGCGGTGAAGCCGAACGCAATCGCGCCCGTGATCGCCGAGTTCCTCGCCGGATCGCCGGTGCCCGCCTCACGGTCACGGCAGTGAACGTCTCGGCCCTCACACCCCGCGGCTGCACCGCAGGCGCCACGCGGCGCGAACCTCGCCACCGTGCCGTTCACCGCCTCCCGACTTGCGGGTGCCGCTCCGAACCGATCCGGCTCGAACGTCTCGCCAGCAACGCGCTGATGAAAATGAGACACGTCTGAGCAGCACTCGGGCGATCCGCTGATCGAGGCGCTCAGAGCGCCCGTCGTCGGCCGCTTCTCCACCTTCCCCGGCTAGCCGCCGATCCGCGCCGCGCTCACGTGGATACTCGCGGAGCGGTGCGTCGCGATCACCGGCAAGCGCGGCCACGAGCCCTTCGAGGAGACGCTGCGACCAGCAGGACACTACTAGACAGCAGCTAGCACGCGGGACGGAGTGCCCGAGCTAACGACAGGGCCGGGGCGGTCAGTCGCGGTCGCAGGCGAGGTCAGCGAACACGCACACGACCAGCAGCTAGGCGAGGGCGTCGGCGATAGCTCGCGGGGCGGAGGGGGGATCGGCATGCGCTTGGTCGATAGCGACCGCGACCCAGCGGGCTGCCTCCTCGGCATGGTTGATGAGCGATGGGGACTGGCGGTGTAGGTCACGCGCGCCAAGGCGTCGGCGGCCAGCAGTGCAAGCCGAGCGTCCTGGGCGAAGTCCTCCCGATCGCACCGGCAGGGCAACGGAAGCCGCCAGACGGTGTGGCGAACGAGCGGCTCGTAGCGGCGCAAGAGCTCTTCTTGCGCCTGGCGATCCCCGCGCTGTGCCGCGCGGAGAAGCGCCTGTTCGTTGTGCGAGGCGGCGTGGCCTCGAGTGAGAGTGGTGGTCATGCGCGGGCATGCTCCGCACGGCACTAGGGTTTTTCCGGTCGCTGTCGATGACGACGGACATGCGGACGCGCGGCGGCTGTGGCACGACCAGCGGGCACTGGAGACCGGCGTGAAGCAGTGCTGGCCGAACAGGCACACGCCGAGCGGAGATTGCGACGCCCGGCGCTGGCCGAGTGGGTCGGGGCGGGGCAGGCTGGGACAGCCAGGCCCCGATCGTCGCGCTCTTTGCGCCAGCGCCTTGGGCAGGAGTAGTCGAGCGTGGACGCTGCGACCGCCGAGGCCGTGATTGCCGCACGAGGGAACCGCCGGGGGCGATCCCGCCCACCTCGCAGCCCGGGGAGCAGACCGGTGCCGGTATGAGGTCCTGAGACCGGACGGTCGCCCGCCGAACGGGGGGCTGTGAGTCAGTACGGTGTTGGTGATGACTCGTCGAACACTGATCGCCGGCGTCACCGCCATCGCCGCCGCTGCGGGCATCGCCGCGTGCGGATCCTCGACGCCATCTCGTGTTGCCACCGTCGCAGCCGCGGCCCGAGCGACCCGGATCGGCCTGCAGCGAATCGGCACGTTCAGCCAGCCCGTCTATGTGGCTGCCGCGCCGGGCGACGCCCGTCGGCTGTTCGTTGTCGAGCGCGCCGGGCGGATCATCGTTCTTGTCCGCGGCCGGCGCCAGCCTCGCCCATTCCTCGACATCTCCAGCGAGGTCAACTCCGGCGGAACCGAGCAGGGACTGCTCTCGATGGCATTCGCGCCGGACTACCAGACCAGCGGCCGGTTCTACGTCTACTACACCGACGACTCGAACAACATCCAGATCGTCCAGTACCGGCGCGCGCGCGGTGATCCGGACCGGGCTGATCCGAGCAGCAGCCGGACCGTGCTCTCGATTGATCATCACACCGAGACCAACCACAACGGCGGCCAGCTCCAGTTCGGCCCCGACGGTGATCTCTACGTCGGCGTCGGGGACGGCGGCAGCGAGGGCGACCCGCACAACTACGGTCAGAACACGCACGTGCTGCTCGGCAAGCTGCTGCGGATCGCGCCCCGTCCCCGCGGCGGCTACGCGATCCCAGCGGGCAATCCGTACGGGCCCGGGTCCGGGCGACGTGCGGAGATCTGGGCGTACGGACTGCGCAACCCGTGGCGCTTCTCCTTCGACCGGCGCACGGGAGATCTGATCATCGCCGATGTAGGCCAGGACACCGAGGAGGAGATCGACTTCGCGCGCCACGGCCACGGCGCCGGCGCGAACTACGGATGGAGCATCTTCGAGGGTGATCTTCGCTACAAGCAGGGCTCCGCGCCCGGAGCGATCAAGCCCAACCTCGTCGCCCGTCACAGCGACGGGTACTGCGCGATCATCGGTGGCTACGTCGTCCGCGACCCCTCGCTGCCCTCGCTCTACGGCCGCTACCTGTTCGGGGACAATTGCAGGCCCCAGATCAACTCTGTCGTGCTCAGCGCTGGCCACGCCCGCGAGAACCATGCGACCGGCCTGTCGGTCAGCAGCCTGTCGGCCTTCGGCCAGGACAACGCCGGGCACATCTACGCCGTCTCGCTCTTCGGCCCGGTGTACCGGCTCGTCCAGCACTGAGGCTGCCCGTTCACCGGCCACGCCGAAAATCAGCCTTTGGGCAAATGCGCCGCGTCGCAACGGCCGCGGTCATGCCAAGCGGGCGACCAGCCCGGCGTCTTGCCCTCTGCCAGCTATAGCGCACCCTACGAATGCGTTCCCGAGCAGCGGCGGCAGTGTGGGAGCCGACGCCGACGAGACGCTCACGTGTACAGGGATCCACAAGTCTCAGGGATCGTCCCGAGACTTGTACTTGCTCGCCGAGCAGAAGACTGCCGAGCTCGGCGAGGAGTTCCTGGGATTCGTCCTTGAGGAAACTGCGAGTCGTGACTCCTCGCGGCATTGGCGGCGGGCTCCGGTTGTGCGCGCCGCACAAATCGGCCAGCCGCTCGTGAGGAGAACGTTCCGACCCGATGCGACTTCCGGACCCATGCGAGGAGCAAGCCCGCCGGCGGCAGTCGCGAAGCTCGTCCGTTGAAGCGTCTGGTCTTGTCGTCCCGGCCCCATCCAGATGCGCGAGTCGCACATCGCATGACGTCGGTGGCGGAATGATTGCCCGCCGTGGTGCTGGCCATGGACGCGGCTGCTTGTCGGCGCCCGACCTAGATCGTGCGAGCGTCAGCGGTCGGTCGGCGGCGGGGGTAGCGAGACCTCGTCGTCGGCTCGGAGGGAAAGAGTTATGCAGATCCTTGACCCTGGTCACCGTTTTGCCTAACATCTGTCCGCGGAAATTTGTCGGTGCCGGTGGGAGCGCGTCGATCCAACCGCTGGCTCGCACCCGCTAGAGAGGAGGAGGTTTCAGAATTCTCGCTTCGATCGGAACGCGGCGTGTTTCCGTGTTGGTCGCTGCTGCCGCGTTGTACCTGCTCGCGGGCGCGCCATCGGCAGTCGCAGCCGCCCCGGGCCATTACACGGGAACGACAAACGACGGCGGGACGTGGCTGGCGGATGTCCCGGCGAATTGGAATGGACACTGCTCGTCTTCAGCCATGGCCCGGGCCGAAATGGATACCCCGGCCGCGGTCACGGCCGGGGCCCGCGGGCGGCCGTCACCAGTGCCGCTCGCGCGTGCGCGAGGTTGTGGGGATGGTTGATAGGCGCTCGGGATCGGTTGGACGCGTCCGGCCTCGTGAGGGCCCCACGGTCGTAAAGCCGCAGGCGCTGATGCTGGGATTGCTCGCGTGGTATCTCTACGACCGGCCGGTGGCCCTCTTCTCGGGGAGCGCAATCGAGGTGCTCGGCCGAGCCGGCGTGGGCGAGCATGCGACGCGCTCCACGTCGGCGCGGATGGTTGACCGCGGCTTGCTTGAACGACATCGCAGTGGACGGCGGGTGTATTTCGCGTTGACCGATCACGCGACTCGTGAGCTGCGCGAGGGGCGACGTCGCATCGACGAGCCGGTCGATCATGATTGGGACGGTTGGTGGACGCTCGTCGCGTTCACCATGCCGCAGTCGTGGCGCGCGCGCCGCCATCTGCTGCGCTCGCGCCTCCTCTGGGCTCGGTTCGGTCTGTTGCAGAGTGGACTGTGGATCGCGCCGTCTCAGGTCGACGTCGTAGCGCTGCTTGAGGGGCTGGGGGTTGACGATCACGTGACGGTGTTTCATGCCCGACCGGATGAGCCCACCGACATCGACGCATTGGTGTCAGAGGCGTGGGACCTGGGGAGGATCGCCTCCGAATACCGCAGCTTTCTCACGCGCTGGCAGGCGCGGGTGCGGCCGAGCGCGGCAGATCCGCTGGCCCAGCATCTGCTCGTCCAGGCGGAATGGCTTCGGCTTCTTCGCCTCGACCCGCGGTTGCCGTTGAGGCATCTGCCGAGGGACTGGCCCGCGGTCGAGGCCGAGAAGCTGTTCCGGCAGCTGACTGACGAGCTCGCCGATCCCGCGGCCGCCCAAGCTGAAGCGGCGCTCGATCTTCTTCCCATTCGGTCATCCCGCGCGTAGGACGCCTTGCTGTGGATGCGTCGTTCGGGACGATCTGGGAAGCGGTTGCCGCGCGGTTGCCTGGCGCCATCGCGATTTCAGAGCCGTGGCGCGATTACAGCTATGCGGAGTTCGAGAACCGATCGGCGCGGCTCGCCGCCGCGCTCGAGGCAGGAGGTGTCGGGCCGGGCGCCAAGGTCGCCTGCTATCTGTACAACGGCGCGGCCTACCTGGAGACCGTGTTTGCTGCGCTTAAGCTTGGCGCCGTCCCGGTCAACGCCAACTATCGCTACACCGCAGCTGAGCTGACGGCCTTGCTGGCCGACGCCGACGCTGCGGCAGTGGTGTTCAGCGGTGAGCTGGGCGCGAACGTGACTCACGCCGCCGAGCACCTCCCGACGTTGCGGGTGCTGGTACGGGTTGGTCCGGCCCCGACGCCGGTGCCCACCAACCGAATCGCCGAATTCGAGGAGGTCCTCGCGCGCCATTCGCCCCGCGCTGTCACGCCACGCCCCGGCACCGATCAGATCTTCATGTACACCGGGGGCACCACCGGCAAGCCCAAGGGTGTCATCTGGCAGCAACGCGACCTCCTGCACTCGCTGGTCGTCCCGATCTTTCGCCCAGCGGGCGCCGCGGATCTTCCTGCCACGCTCGCGGAGGTGGTAGCGCTTGCCGCGAGCGCGCGCGCCAGTGGACGCGCACCTACCGTGATGCCGGTCGTACCGCTAATGCACGCGACTGGACTGTTCAATTCGATGGGAGCCCTGTTGGTGGGCGGCCGGGTCGTGACCGCGCGTCCAGGCGGACTGGACGCGCGGGATGTGTGGGAGACCGTGGCGGCGCAGGAGGCGAGCACGATCATCGTCGCCGGCAATGCCGTGTGTCAGCCGCTCGTGGACGAGCTTCTCGCCGTGGAGCGCGCAGGCCGGCGACATGACCTCGGTCCCCTAAGGTCGGTGATCAGTTCAGGGACTGCGTTGAGCGACCGGCTCAAGCATGCTTTGCACGCACGCGCCGAGGTGACGATCATCGATGCGATCGCCTCGAGCGAAGGCGGACCGTTCGCGTTCGCCATCACCTCATCGGTCGATGACCTCCCCGCCCGGTTCTTTCCGGTCCCAGCCACCAAGGTCCTCGCCGAGGGTGACCGGGACGTCGTGCCGGGCGGCGGCGAGGCCGGCGTACTGGCCTACAGCGGGCCGATGCCCCTGGGCTATTACAAAGATCAGGAACGGACCGCCCGGACGTTTCGGATCGTCGACGGCGTCCGGTATTCCATACCCGGGGATCTGGCGCGGGTCGAGGCCGATGGCGCGATCCGCTTCTTGGGACGTGGGTCCGGGGTGATCAACACCGGCGGCGAGAAGGTCCACCCCCAGGAGGTCGAGGATGCCCTGCTCACGCATCCAGACGTGCTGGACACCGCCGTGGTTGGTGTGCCGGATGAGATCTGGGGCGAACGCGTCGGCGCCGTGGTCGCGACCGCCAGCGACAAACTGTCCGCGAACGAGCTGCAGGAATGGGTGCGGCGCAGGCTGGCCGGCTACAAGGTTCCGCGGTCGATCGTGCGGGTCCGAGAGCTGCCGCGCACCCCCACCGGCAAGCTCGAGCTCGCGTGGGCCAGGCGCGTGATCCAAGAAAGTCCCGCTCACACCGACGACGACACCTCAACCCGGAGGAGATGAAGTGCACACGACCAATCTGGCCGAGGCCATCGCCGCCGCGCCGAGCGCGGTCGAGCTGCTGCGCAACGCGCAGGCGGCGCCATTCACCTTCCCGGTGGCGGCGGAGTTCAGCAACTGGCGCTCCGAGCAGCATGCCTGGCGGGAGAGCTGCGTCCTGTTCGACCAGTCCCATCACATGACCGACCTGTTCATCGAGGGCCCTGACGCGATCCGCCTGCTGAGCGAGCTCGGCGTCAACAACTTCTCGCGCTACACGCCCGGGAAGGGAAAGCAGTTCGTCGCGGTCAACCACGACGGCTACCTGATCGGCGACGGCATCCTGTTCTACCTCGCCGAGGGCAGCCTCGACCTCGTCGGTCACGCGACCGCGATCAACTGGGTGCAGTACAACGCCGGACATGGCGGCTACGACGTGCGCGTCGAACGCGACGAGAACTCCGCGGTGCGCGCGGGCGGGCCGCCGAAGCTGTTTCGCTACGAGCTGCAGGGCCCAGCCGCCGGCCAGATCATGGAGAAGCTGACCGGCCAGCCGCTGCCCGAGGTGAAGTTCTTCAACATGACGCGGTTTTGCTTCGCCGGCCTGGAAGTCCGAGCGCTACGCCACGGGATGGCCGGACAGCCGGGCTTTGAGATGTTCGGCCCGTGGGAGCACGGCGAGCGTGTGCGCGAGGCCATCCTCGACGCCGGCCTCGACTTCGGGCTCGTCCCCGCCGGAGCGCTGGCCTACTCGACATCCAACCTCGAATCCGGCTGGGTGCCCACCCCGCTGCCGGCGATCTTCACCGGCCCCGAGCTCGAGGACTACCGCCGCTGGCTGCCGGCCGCCGCCGGATCGCTCGGCGGAAGCTACAACTCCCAAGACATCACCGACTACTACCTGACGCCGCATGACCTCGGCTACAGCCGCCACGTCGCGTTCGACCACGACTTCATCGGCCGCGACGCGCTCCAACGCCACCAGCAGGACAGCGCCCGCACCAAAGTCACGCTCGTGTGGAACCCCGACGACATCGCGCACGCGATCCGCGGGCTGTTCACCCACACCCCGAAGGCCAAGTACCTCCAACTCCCCAAGGCACGCTACGCGCTCTACCAGGTCGACGCCGTGCTCTCGGGCGGCGAGCTCGTTGGCTCCTCCCTCGACTGCGGCTACATCGCCAACGAGTCCGCCTTCGTCTCGCTAGCGACCATCAACCCCGAGCACAGCGAGCCAGGCACTGAGCTGACGGTCCTCTGGGGAGAGCAACCAAACTCCCGCAAGCCGCAGGTCGAACCCCACGAGCAGGTCGAGATCCGCGCGACCGTAGCGCTCGCACCGTACGTCGACTTCGCGAGGACCAGCTATCGCGCCCAAGCCCCGGCATAGGCGGCCTCGCTCCCTCACCAACGAACAATGCGGCGCCTTTCACCGACCTACGCACGGCAGAGCTCGAGAAGCTCAAGCGGCCCAACGACTGAGTTTCACGCCATCCGAACAGAACGTACGACACAACGGATTGCCCTTCCATCAGACATTGCACTAGCAGGCGCATTTCGCCAGCGCGTTCCTGCCTCGGACGAATCGAAGAAGCTCGTCGCTGCGCTCGGCGGTCTCCCGCTCGGCCAGCAAAGCAGCCACCTGCGAGCCAACCAGCTCACTGTCCTGTCCGGACAACAGCGACCGCCCGCGGCCAGCCCGAGGCGCTTCTGCATCGTCGCCCAGTCGGCACTAACAGCACTGCCGCGTGAGTGCTCGCCGGGCTCGACGCGAAAGTCGAGGCCGGCGCCGTCCGAATCGCCTGAGCCGCCCGCGGCTGCGTATGGATGAGGGCCAACGGCGGAGGGCGCCGCTCGCGGCTTAGCCCTTGAGGCGACTGTGTAGGCGGTGCTGGCACCGCGTCATGGGGCAGTGCTCCGTAGTCCCCACCGTCGTTCCTGCGCCTACGACCCTGAGCTCGCGTCTCAGCGCGTCCCAGTGATTAGCCTCCATCGCCGCCCGCGTCCGGCCGGCTACGGGTTCGTCAGGGCCGATCACCGTTTGGCGGTCCCAAGGGCTCACGGTTCAAGGGCTCACGGTTCGGCCCGGCAGACCAGCGTCTTCTCGAGCGCCGCTGACGGTGGGTGCGGCTGTTATGGCGAGGGGGCGTGCCAGATGAGCGTGCGGTCGAGCTGGCGGTTGGTGATACGAGCGGGTGTGGCATACATGATCCGGTTGCGCAGCGCAGTGGCGCGAGCTCCGGAGAGCTGCCCCAGGCGCCCGAGCTGTCGTGACCGGCTGGCGATAAGGCTGGCCCGAGGTCGGCGTGACGCGTCATAGCGGGCCGACGCCGTCGCCAGGTCGGCGTGGCTCTCGATGAGCATCTGCAGGGTGGCGGCGTCTTCAAGGGCCTGACAGGCGCCCTGGCCAAGATCGGGGGTCATGGCGTGCGCGGCGTCCCCGAGCAGTACCAACCTTCCGTTGACATACCGAGACGGGTGTGGGCGCAGGTGGTAGACGTCGTGTCGCAGCACGCTGGTCGGGTCAGTTGCGTGCAGGATCTGGGCGATCGGGTCATGCCAAGTGATGAAGCGGCGCATCACCTCGGCGTGCTCCCCGGCAGGGGCATTCTGGCCTTCGCTAACGTTGGCGGGGGCGAACCAGTGGACGCGGCCGTCGGTGAGAGGAACAATGCCGAAGCGTTCGCCGCACCCCCAACTCTCCGTAACACCACCCAGCTGGGGAAGCGGCGCGCCGACGCGAGTGATCCCACGCCAGGCCGTGTAGCCGCGAAGCGAGCCCGCGGCCGAGAACCAGCGACAAGCCGCCGAGTGGCGCTGGCGAGACCGTCGGCGAGCACCACCAACTCGGCATCTTCGATACCGCGGCCGTGGTGTACGAGCACACCGACCGGCCGCGGCTCAGCGCCGGTGACGCGCGCGTCAGTCGTGACAGTGTCGGCGCCAGGCTGCCCAGCAGCGCCTGCTGCAGCTCGCCGCGGTGGACAGCGAGCAACGGGGCGCCGTACCGCGCCGCGAAGATCGCGGCGTTGGTACGAGACAGCCAGCGGCCATCGCGAGTGCGCACTCCGTCTGTCCCGAGGCGGCTTGATTCGACTGCCAGAAGCACGTCGAGGAGCCTCAGCGCGCGCACGGCGTTGGGCCACAGCGAGATCCCGGCGCCGAGCGGATCCAAGCGGGCGGCCTGCTCGAGCACCTTCACCGCCCAGCCGGCCAACTGCAGACCACGCGCCGCCGCCAACCCGCCAACCCCGGCCCCCACGACCACCGCGCGGCGCGACAATCCGGTGACGCTCGACCGTTGCTGGCTCACCGTGCTGGCAGGGCAGATGGCGAACGACGTCGCACGCTGGCGGGCGCAGGCCTGGCCAGACCAGCGCAGCTGCGCGGGTGGAGGCGGCGATCAAAGTCCCGGGGAGCCGGTCGGTTTCGCTGACCGGCCGGCGCCCTGCACAAACATGCAAACTTGAGCTGGCGACGCGGCAGCTCAGAGCAGAAGTCGAGCCGCCAAGCACCACCAACCACGGCTCCGCCGCCGCAGTGTTCCCGTCGGTAGACCCACACAGCCGGATAGCAACGTCATCGACCGTCTATATCAGACGATACCCGAGCTCAACGGCCTTTCGACGGTCAGAAACGGCTCACGACCGAACCGCCAATGGCGGAGCTTGAGCCTCGGTGGGCGGCGAGGTCTACAACGTTAGGAGCAGACACTGCCGCAATATCGCCACCGGGGTGCTGATGGACCGGCTTGTGCTTCGGACAAAAGTCCGGCAGAAGGGAGAGCTGCGTGACGAGCCGGCCTGTGCCTCAGACGCGCTGGCCTGGGTCGAAACCACATTCTGATGCTTCGTGCGCCTGAGTCCCGGCGGAGAACCCCGCGACCGTGGTGTGGACGAGGTCAGGACCCGGGAGAATTGGCCGCGCTTAGTCGACGATGTTACTACCGCCGGTGATCACGGCACCGCTGTCGAGCAAAGGATCGGCACCCCACGCTGGCCGCTTAGACTCTTGATCTCAGCCCGGTCCTTGGCTCGCGATGGCCAGGTCTAAGCTCTCGCGATTCCGCCCTTGACGCGTCTCGAAGGTGTGGCCAGCGTTCTCGGGCGCCTCGCCGGCGTCACAGTGGGGATGCGATTGTGATTGCAGCGGTCGGAGGCGCGCTGATGCGCCGGGCGCCGAGCGGGGCTGGCGCTTGAGGTGGAGCCGACCCTTTGAGAGCATCGGTGTCGCAGCGCCAAGACGGTGCACTGCTGTCCGGAAAGGAGGCGCCACGGCGGCCGATCGCCCCAAACTCGCGAGTATGGCGGACGACTACGCGCGCGGCGCGCTCTCGCAGCGCGCAGCGTTTGAGGCGACCTACCCGGCTGCGCTGGGCGCCGCGCGGTTGTTTGCGGACGAGCGGGTGCTGTGCGTGGTCGATCTCGGCGCCGCCGACGGGGTCAACTCGCACGGCCTGATCCGCGGTCTCGTGGAGCAGCGCGCCGGCCGGTCGCTGATCTACGCGCTCGTCGACCTGCCGACGAACGCGTGGCGCGTCGCCGCCGAACAACTTCAGCGGGCGTTCGGCGAAGCGGCGGACGGGCCGCGCGTCGTCGTGATCCCTGCGCCGGGTGACGCCGGCCCCGGGGTCGCCGATGCCGGCACGGGCGCCCACTACGCCTCGCCGGAGGCGCACGGGGAGGCCTGCCGTCGAGCGGTCGAGCACAGCTCGCCTCCCGCCACGGTGATCAGCCTGGCGGGCATCCCACTCGAGCAGGCGCCCTGCCTGCCGCCGGGCAGCGTGCACGTCGCGGTCACCGGGACGGCGATGCACTGGATCGCCGATTCAGGCGCCTTGGCGTCCACGGGATCGGTCTTTCCGGGCTACCCGGACCACAGAGACGAGGCCGAGCGGCAAGCTTGGCGCGTGGCCGCAGCGCGCCAATGGCAGCGGCTGCTCGAGATCCGCGCCATGGAGCTCGCGCCGGCCGGCCGGTTCATCGCCGCGCTCCCGGCTTCGCCCGCTCCGGACCCTGAGAGGATGGGGCTCTACCTCGAGCTGATCGGCGACATGAACCGGGTGCTCGCCGACTGGCGCCGCGCGGGGCGCATCAGCGCCGCCACCGTCGCCGCGGTCGTCGTCCCGGTGTGGATGCGCACGCTCGACGAGATCCGAGACCCCTTCAAAGCGGGCGGCGGGAGCGTTGATGGCCTCCAGCTTGAGACCGCCGAGCTCTTCCGTCTCGACAATCCCTACTGGCACGACGATCCCGCCGTGTTCGCGCGGGAATACGTGCGAAGCGTGCTCGCTTGGGGCGAGCCGCTCATGCGAAGCGCATTCGCGCGCGAAGGCGAAGACCGCGGTCCCGGTCTCCTCGCCGACTTCCTCCGAACGCTCGAGGAGCGCGTCGCCGATGCCCCCGACCGCTATCGCCGCGACTACATCGAGGCCCTCGTCATCTGCCGAAAGGCGGACGGCACCTAGCGCAATTGGAGACCGCCTCTCGCATTGCCGGCGGCTCGCCGAGCGCGGCGCGCACGCGCTCGCGTGACGGAGCATTCAGGCTGCGACGCGCAGCTACCAGTGCAGAGCGTCGAAACCGACCGTGGAACGGGCGCCGTGCTAGCAGCGTTCCGTGCAACCGATCACTTCAAACCGGCACTCCGCTGCGCCGGATTCTGACTCCTGGACCGTCGCCGCCGCGGCAGCTTCCTGATGGCTGCTGCACTGGCTGCCCTGAAGGCGAAGGGGAACTCAAGGCCGCGTTGCTCGGCATCGTCGAAACAGCCGTCGATGCGTGGAAGGGGCAGTGTCGGGTGTGAGCCATTTCCGGGCTCGCGAGGTGCGCCGGCGATTCCAGCGGAGGCGCGAGGGCAAGGTGATCCACGACCGGGGCACGACTCACGTGTGCAACGTGCCGGCCGCGGCGATCGAGTAAGCGCTCGTCCTGCTCGTCGGACCGCGAAGCGGCGCTTCGTTTGCTGTATCGCATCGGACCGAGCATTGCGCTAGCACCGCGGCGGGCGATGGTCAGCTTCCACTCCGCCTCGGGTAGCGAGAATAGACAGGGTTCCGACCCCAGTCGCGAGCCACGCGGCGGGGTTTGCCTTCGTCCGACGGCGGCACGTGTTCGTTCAGGCACGGGGGATGGCTCCCGGCTTCCGCGCGGTGCCTCCACAGCTGAGGCCACCGTGGGGGGTCGCCGCCCGAGCTACTGTGTGACCAACCGATGTCAGCAAGCTCGCTGCTCCCTGCGCTGGCCCGTTCTCCGGTGGTCGTCGAGCGGTTCCACCCGGCCGTCCGAACGTGGTTCGAGCGCCGGTTCCCGGAGGGACCGACGGACGCTCAGCTGGGCGGCTGGCCGGCGATTCTCAGTGGCCGGCATACGCTGATCTGCGCTCCGACGGGTTCGGGTAAGACGCTGGCGGGGTTCCTGGCGGCGATCGATGCGCTCTATTACGCGCACGAGGCGGGGGAGGAGATTGAGGGGGTCACGCGGGTGGTGTATCTCAGTCCGCTGAAGGCGCTGGCGGTCGACATTCGCGCCAATCTGGAGGAGCCGCTGGCCGAGATCGCCGACGTGGCGCGGGAGCTCGGCTATGAGCCGGCGCCGATTACGGTGGCGGTTCGCACCGGCGACTCGACCTCGAGTGAGCGCCAGTCGATGCTGCGTCGGCCCCCGAATCTGCTGGTCACCACGCCGGAGTCTTTGTATCTCTATCTGACTGCGGAGCGCTCGCGCGCGACCCTCGCCTGCGTGGACACGGTGATCGTGGACGAGATCCACGCGCTCGCCCGGGACAAGCGCGGCTCCCATCTGACCCTGACTCTGGAGCGTCTGGGGGCGG
Organism: Solirubrobacterales bacterium; assembly: GCA_019240655.1. Lineage (GTDB taxonomy): Bacteria > Actinomycetota > Thermoleophilia > Solirubrobacterales > Solirubrobacteraceae > Palsa-465. The sequence continues at coordinate 21,482 of JAFAXX010000080.1, read as the reverse complement.
TCACCGACCGTCCGCCGGTGCGGGTTGGGCTGTCCGCGACGGTTAGGCCGGTCGAGGTGGCGGCGCACTTGCTCGTGGGCGCCGGCGCACCACTCCCGGCGGTCGTCGACAGCGGCCACCTGCGCCACCGTGAGATCTCGATCAAGCTGACGGATGGCGAGCTCGAAGCGGCGATCTCGAGCGATCAGTTCGCCGAAATCGTCGATCAGGTCGCCGCACACGTCGCCGAGCACCGAACCACGTTGGTGTTCGTCAACACAAGGAAGCTGTCCGAGCGGGTGGCCCACCAGCTGGGTGAGCGCCTCGGTCAGCATCTCGTCGCCGCGCACCATGGTTCGCTCTCGCGCGAGCGCCGTCAGCGCGTGGAGGAACGGCTGCGCGCGGGCGACCTGAGGGCTCTCGTGGCCACCGCGTCTCTCGAGCTAGGAATCGATGTCGGTCCGGTCGAGCTGGTTTGCCAGATCGGCTCGCCCCATAGCATCGCGACTTTCCTGCAGCGGGTGGGGCGCGCGAATCATCACCGCACGGGCGTTCCTCGCGGAATCTTGTACCCCACGACCCGCGACGAGCTGGTCGAGTGCGTCGCGCTGCTGGCCGCGGTCAGGCGGGGCCGCCTAGATGCCTTGGAGCCGCCCGAGCAGCCGCTCGACATCCTCGCCCAGCAGATCGTGGCCGAGGTCGCGGCGAGGGGAGACAAGGGTGTGGACGAGAACGAGCTGTTCAAACTGCTCACCAGCGCGTGGCCGTATCGCCAGCTGACGCATCACGTGTTCGACGAGATCGTCGAGCTCGTCTCGACCGGGATCGAGACCGGACGGGGGCAGCGCATGGCCTACCTCCATCGCGACCGGGTCAGCGGGCGACTAAGGGGCCGACGTGGTGCGCGCCTTGCCAGTCTCACGTCGGGTGGAGCGATCCCGGAGACCGGGGACTACCGGGTTCTGATGGAGCCCGGGGACGTGTTTGTCGGGACGGTCAACGAGGATTTCGCGATCGAGTCGATGCAGGGCGACGTGTTCCTGCTCGGCACCCACCCATGGCAGGTGGTCAAGGTGACCAACGGGGTCATGCGAGTGCGTGACGCCGCCGGCAAGCACCCAACTGTGCCGTTCTGGCTCGGCGAGGCGCCAGGCCGCACCGATGAGCTGTCCGACGAGGTGTCGAGGCTGCGGAGCGCCGTCGCCGAGGAACTGGACGCCGGCGGCCGGCCGGCAGCGATCGAGCTCGTCGAAACGGCCTCAGATGTCGACCTTGTCGCAGCGGCGTTGGTCGTGGACTACTTGGCCGCCGGCCGGGCCGCGCTCGGCGGCGTGCTCCCCACCTGCAACGACATCGTGTTCGAGCGCTTCTTCGACGAGACCGGCGGCATGCAGCTGATCGTGCACAGCCCGCTGGGGGCGCGGATCAACCGGGCGCTCGGCCTGGGCCTGCGAAAGAAGTTCTGCGTGACGTTCGATTTCGAGCTCCAGGCGGCGGCGAGCAACGACGCGGTGCTGCTGTCGCTGGGCCCGCAGCACTCGTTTCCGCTCGAGGACGTGCCGGCGTTCCTGCGCTCGCACAACGTGCAGGACGCCGTGTCGCAGGCGGTGCTTCGCAGCCCGATGTTCACGGCGCGGTGGCGCTGGAATCTCAACCGTTCGCTCGCGGTGCTACGCCGAAAGGGAGGCAAGCTCAACCCGTTCAACATCCAGCGCATGGAGTCCGACGACCTCATGGCCGCCGTGTTCCCGTCGCTCGCCGCTTGTCAGGACAACGCTCCGGCCGGTCCGATCGAAATCCCGGATCACCCCCTGGTGCGCGAAACGCTCCACGATTGCCTGACCGAGGCAATGGACATCGACGGGCTCAAGGCGCTGGTGCGCCGGTTCGAGGAAAACACGGTGCGGCTATATTTCGTCGACACCGTCGAGCCGAGCGTCCTCGCCCACGAGATCCTCAACGGGGCGCCATTCACCTATCTGGACGAGGACACCGAGATCGGTGAGCGGCGCTCGCGCGCGGTGCCGCTGCGCCGGGGACTGCCAGTGGAGCCCCGCGAGCTGGGCCGACTCGATCCTGCTGCGATCGAGCGGGTCCGGACGGAGGCGACACCGGACGTACTCGTCCCCGACGAGCTGCACGACGTCCTCCTGTCGCTCGTCGCCACGAAGCCTCGACCTGATTGGGCCGAACACTTTGAAGCTCTCGTACGAGACCGGCGCAGCTTTGAAGTACACGTCGCCGGCGGCGGTGCGCTCTGGGGGGCGACCGAGCGGCGCACCGAGCTCGAGACGCTGTATCCCAACGCGCGCTTCGTGCCTGACCACAGGCTTCCGGCTGGCCTCGTTCCGGCGCGCGATATCGGCGACGACGCCGCCGCGACGCTTGTGCGCGGTCATCTCGACGTGACCGGTCCGGTCACGGTCCACGACCTCACCGAGGCCACCGGACTCTCACCATCGTCGGTGACCATCGCGCTGGAGGCGCTTCGAGAGCGCGGATTCGCGGTGGCCGGTCGCTTCGAGGCGGACCGAGGGGAACAGTGGTGCGCCCGACGGCTGCTCGCGCGCATCCACTCCTACACCCGCGAACGCCGACGCGCAGCGATCCGGCCGGTAACCCAGGAGGAGTGGCAGTCATTCCTGGGGTCCTGGCAGCACATTTCCCCCCGCACACAGCTCCACGGGCGGGCGGGACTGGCCGAAGTGATCGAGCAGCTCCAGGGCTCCGAGTGGCCGGCCGGCGAGTGGGAGCGGATCTTCGCCGAACGGGTCGAGTCCTACCGACCGGAATGGCTAGACGATCTGTGCCTGTCCGGCGAGGTCGCGTGGGGCCGACTCTCCGTTCTAGAGCCGGTCAGGGAACCCGACAACCCGCCGGGCGAGCAGGCGACAGGACAGCCGAAGACACCCTCCCGCCGCACACCGGTCACGTTCATGCTGCGCCAGGAGCTGCCCTGGCTCCTTCAGGCGCACCGTGGCACAACCGCGCCCGCAGGACCCGGCGCTGGAACCGGACGACAGGTGCTCGACGCGCTACGGGGACGCGGGGCTCTATTTCACTCAGACCTCCGGGCGATCACCAACCTCCTACCGGCCCAGGTCGAGGAAGGGCTCTGGGACGGCGTCGCCCGCGGACTGATCACGGCCGACGGCTGGGCCGCAGTCCGCTCATTGTTGAGCGCCCGCTCGCGATTCGCCCGCCGCCAGCGACCGTATTCACGAGCCGCGTCCCGCAGCCGCCGCGGGTCATGGACGCACGCCGCCGAGGGCAGGTGGACGCTGCTGCCATCCGCGCAGCCTTGCCAAGAAGTCGAGGAGCTCGCTGAGATGGTGGCCTGGCAGCTGTTGCGGCGTTGGGGAGTCGTGTTCCGCGACGTCTACATCAAGGAGCGGCTGGCCATTCCGTGGCGCGAAGTTCTGTGGGCCCTGCGCCGCCTCGAAGCGCGCGGACTGATCCGTGGCGGTCATTTCGTCACCGGCGTAACCGGCGAACAGTTCGCGGAAGAGACGACGCTTCCATTGTTGCGACCGCGCCGACACCCCGGGAACGCGACCGCAGAACTCGCGGTCTCGCCACACTCGTTGCCGGCGACGAATAGCTCGTAATAGATCGTCACGGGCCGACAAGACGAGCGGCGCGGAACGGGCGGACATCAGACCGAACGCCCGACCCCCGGATCCCCCTGGCCGCCCGCAGCGAGCTCGAGACACTTCTGCTGTGTCGCCTGCCGGGCAGTCGGATCACTGGCTCCTGCTTCGGGCGACCGCGGACCGCAAGGGGGAGTCTCGGCGTGCTGATTCGTGCCGCTCGTTTTGTACAGGACAGGCACGAGGTCACCGCGCCAGGCACCCCAGGGCACGCGCTCCCCCGCCGACCTCGAACGGCCAACGGGGGAGCGGAGCACAATCAGACGCTCGGCGGCTGGCCCGGGCCTGCAAAGCCAGAGCCGGACGAGCTGGACGAGCCGGACGAGCCGGACATGCCGGGACAGTGGTGCGTCCCGGGTGACGCGTTCGGCGTCGATGGTGTGCTCGGCGTCGTGGCCGTCGGGGTTGACGACGTCGACGAGCTGCCGCCGGTCGCGGCGCTGGCGAACGCGGCGCTGCCGCCGGCGAGTGCACCAGTGACGACCAGTGCCGCCACCAGTCTCCTGATTTGCATCGGCCTCCTTTCCTAGGGCGGCCTGCACGTTCCCGCGCGTCTTCAATAGGAACGTATGAACGGGCGAAGATGCACGTTAATCCGCGCCCCCACAGCTCGATTTGACGGGACGGCATTGCGGCGCCTCGCCAAGACGTCTCGCTGATCGCAGCAAGATCCAGCTTCCTCGCCAGATCCGGCCATCTCGGGAAGATATCGAATGCTCACCCATACCGGTCTCGCCGATAGGCCTGATGATCGCCGTCGTCGCGAACCGCTTGTCCCGGGTTGGCGACCGACGAGCAGGCCCACTCGGCGGAAAGCAACCGCCGGGCGAGAGCCGCTTTGCGCAGCAGGGCGTGGCGAACCACGCTTCCGCAATGTCGCCCCGGCGGCACCCGCGCACTGGCTACTCCTATTCGCCGCGAGCGGTAGCCGTGCCGATGTGGCCGCTGCTAGGACGACCCGAAGGCCCGAAGCCGTACACGGTAGACGGCGACTTCGGTGTCCCGCGGGCCGATAGTCGGGGCATCCGGTAACCGTCGGGCTCACGATCGTCTGACCCTCCGGAGGCAAGCCGTCGCGCGAGCGCTTCGGCGACGGCTCGATCGCCCGATCGCGGGCACGAGCACGGTCGCTTTGCGACACGATGTCAGTCGCGGGGTGACGGGCCGCCGGGACGAGTGCGGCGGCGATCAAGGGGGCCCGGCGCGATGGGGCGCCTCAGACTTGGCGCTTTTGCACCTGGAGGTAGATGAGCAGGACGATGATCGATCCGATGATGGATCCGATCCAGCTTGAGGTCTGGATGAAGCCATGGCCGTGGTGAAACAGCAGCCGGCCGAGGAACCCGCCGACGAACGACCCCACGACCCCGAGCAGGATCGTCTGCGCGACGGTCATCGACTGTTTGCCGGGAACCAACGCGCGGGCGATGAATCCGGCGACCAGCCCGATGATGATCAATCCAATGATGGTGCCGAGCACGTGCTTGCTCCTCAGACGTTTGACCGCGTGGTTTGGTTGTCGGGCGCGGTGTGACCAGGGTTTCGCCGCGTCTGGAGGATCTTCCTGCAGCGCGACTCGCGATCGCGTCCGAGCGAGCGCTGGCGGACGATTTGCGATCGCGCTCGCGAGATCACGAATCACAAGCGACCGCCACGCCCGGCGATGGGATGGCCACGCACACGGTCGTGCGCTCGCCGGCCGCGTGGAGGACTCAGAGCAGGTTGTGGCGCTTGCGGCTCGGCGCCGTCAGGCGACTGGCGAGCGGTCTCGAACGATCCGAATGTTGCTCGTCCGGGCTTGGAGGCGGTCAAGCGCCTCGTCGAGATCGGTGGCGGCCGGCTCGGTCGACCAGCGCTTGCCGACCTCGCGGATCTCGCCGGATGCGGCCAGCTGGCGCAGCCGGCGAAGCGTCTTGGCCTGCTGTAGCCCGGCGGCCTTGGCGATCTTGCCGGTGGTGTACTGGCCGTTGGGCAGCTCGCGGAGCACCTTTCTCACGCGATCCTCGCGGTCTGGAGCGCGCCGTGCGGGCGTGGCCGGGATCGCGTCCGCGGCCCGGTCCGCGGGCCCCTCGGTCGGCTCGCTGGCTGCTCGTGCGGGCGGAGCGTCTCCGTAACGGGCTCGACACGCGGCGCACATGATCACCGGCTCGCGACCCTCCGGCCGTACAACCGTGAATTCGCGCCAGCGGCGCCCGCTGCGGCAAACCGCGCAGCGGCGGCCAACACGGTCGATCGCGGCGATCTCCTCGGGATCCAAACGCTTCACTCTCCTCAAGATAGCCGCCAAAGCGCGCCCGTTACGTTTGGAGCATCACCCAGTCGGCACACCATCGCGGCGAAACGCCGGGTCCGCAGCGCCTGACGCGCGACCGCGTTCATCGACGCCGGGCGTCCGGGCGTCCGCGCGTTCGCGGACCAGGCGGTCGCTGGAGCTACCACAGACCGGGAGCGGATCCCGCGGCTGTGCACCGCGGTCCGCGATGAGATAGCTGGAGTGTTGCCGGGCTGCAACCTGCGGATTCCTCGGCGATCCCTTCCGGGCGGAGGAGTCGGCGCGCAGCGACTGCTTCTGCTCGCCGCGCAGGAGCGCGCCGCCGTCTGCGACTCGCGGCTCCTGGTCGTCCCGCGCGTCAGCGCCGCCGGTGGCCCGGCTGGCTTCGGCGGTCCCTGGCTGGTCCGAGGGCATGTCGACGCCGTTTACGATCGTACGGGCGCCTGCCGAGGGCGTGGGGCGGCCACGCGCGGCCGCCGAGCTGCGGCACCGCCGCCGCACCCTGCCGCAGCGGGTTAGCGGACGTGTGTCGATTTTCGCCTCGCTCGCTCGACGCAGACATAGACCCAACCAACCGATAGGAGGCATGGCGGATGCGAGTCATGGTGCTCATCAAGGCGACCGAGCAGAGCGAGGCGGGCGAGATGCCGAGCCAGGAGCTGCTCGAGCAGATGACGGCCTTTAACGAGGAGCTCGTCAGGGCAGGAGTGATGCTCGACGGAGAGGGCCTTCATCCCAGCTCGACGGGCGTGCGCGTCGAGTTCTCGGGCAGCGAGCGTAAGGTGATCGATGGCCCGTTCGCCGAGACCAAGGAGCTCCTTGGCGGCTACTGGCTGTGGCAGGTGAAGTCGATGGACGAGGCGATCGAGTGGGTCAAGCGGATCCCGAACCCCACGGGCGAGCACGGCGTGGTGGAGCTCCGTCCCGTGTTCGAGGCCGAGGACTTTGGCGAGGAGTTCACGCCCGAGCTGCGTGAGCGGGAGCGGCAGCTGCGCACGCAGACCCCGGAGAGCGCGTAGCCGGGGCCGTGGCTGGTCGCGACGTCACGCGTACCATCGAGGCCGTCTGGCGGATCGAGTCCGCGCGACTGATCGCCGGCGTTGCCCACCAGGTGCGCGACGTCGCGCTCGCCGAAGACCTCGCCCAGGAGGCCCTCGTCGCGGCGCTGGAGCAGTGGCCCGAGTCAGGCGTCCCGGACAACCCGGGCGCCTGGCTCATGGCCACCGCCAAGCATCGCGGCATCGACCGGCTGCGACGCGCGGAGGTCCACCAGCGCAAGATCGAGGAGCTCGGCCGCGAGGCGGAACTCCGCTCGCCGGCGGACGACGACCTCGCGGCCGGGGCAGACGACCCGTTCGACGACGACCTGCTGCGGCTCATCTTCACCGCCTGCCACCCGTTGCTCCCGACCAACGCGCGCGTGGCGCTGACCCTGCGGCTCCTCTGCGGGCTGACGACGCGCGAGATCGCTCGGGCGTACCTGTCGTCCGAGTCGGCCGTCGCGCAGCGCATCGTGCGGGCAAAGCGCACGCTATCGGCGGCGCGCGTACCCTTCGCGGTGCCCGGGCGCCGGGAGCTCAACGAGCGGCTCGCCTCGGTGCTCGAGGTCGTCTATCTCATCTTCAACGAGGGCTACTCGGCCACCGCGGGCGAGCGGCTGATCCGACCCGAGCTGATGGAGGAGGCGCTGCGGCTCGGGCGCATCCTGGCCGAACTGCTCCCGCGCCAGGCCGAGGTCCACGGGCTCGTTGCGTTGATGGAGCTGCAGGCGTCCCGGACGCGGGCGCGGATCTCGCCTTCGGGAAATCAGGTTTTGCTCCTCGACCAGGACCGCTCCCGCTGGGACTGGCTCCTCGTGGGACGTGGGCTCGCGGCGCTCGAACGCGCGTACGCCACCGGCGGCCCAATCGGGCCGTACACGCTGCAGGCCGGCATCGCCGCCTGCCACGCACGCGCCCGCGCGGCCGAGGACACCGACTGGGAGCGAATCGTGGCCCTCTACGACGGGCTGGCCCAACTGATGCCCTCGCCCGTGGTCGAACTCAACCGCGCCATCGCCGTCGGAATGGCGTTCGGCCCACAGGCGGCGCTCGAGATCGTGAACCGCCTTCAGGAGGAGCCCGCGCTCGACAGCTATCACCTGCTGCCCACCGTTCGCGGCGACCTGCTCGAGAAACTGGGCCGCCCCGCTGAGGCCCGAGCCGAGTTCGAGCGGGCCGCGCGGCTCACGCCCAACTCGCGGCAGCGGGTCGCGCTGCTCGACCGGGCGGCCGCCTGTGCGTCCCAGCGTTGACGCTACAGCCGGCGCCATCGACCGGGACCAGATTCCCCACAGGATCGCACGTGTCGCGAGCAACCACTGCTCACGATCGCAGGCGATGACGTTCCGAGGCATAGCCTGAAATTCCATAAACACGCGGACAGCACTTCGCCGACAACCACCGTCGATGGCAGCAAAGTCATGGAGCAGCTCGCGACCAGGCGATCGCGGCGATCGTCATCGTCCCCGTAGTCGTCGGCCAGGGCATGCGGCTATTCCCCGACACCGGCCGCACATTGCGCTTGACTTGGTCGAGTCGCGAGCCGACTCGAAGGGCGTAGGGGTCCAGGTCTACCGGGCCGACCGGGCGCGCGCAGTATGCGAGCTGAAGCGCGTGCCATCGGCTGCCGCAGCCAGTGAGAGTCGATCTCGGGAGACGACAGCGTTCGTGACCCTCGGGAGCGCAACGATGAAACGCGATGCGCTCCGGGCGCGGCCTTGTATCCGCAGTGGCACGGGCATCCTGGCTAACTACTGGACCCGGTCGCAGAGCTCTGAACGGCTGGGCGTTGCTGCGATGCGGAGGGTCGTGGCGCTGGCACACGACGTGGCGGGGTCGGGGCGTAGCCACACCTGTAGCGGCCCGATCGGAGTTGAAGCCTTGGTCTACTGCCGCGATGAGCCCTGCATCACGTTCATAGCCGACAACAGGCAGGTATGCCCAGGTGCGGCTGATGGCGTGCAGCGCGCTGGCGAAGGCGTCGTGGAGGTCGCCGTTTCGGGCGAAGATATTGGAGAGCCCGATCGCGCCGCTGGTGCGGTTGGCGATCGCGCCGGCGAGGAATTCGTTGCCCGTGCGGCGCCCGAGAACGAGGATTGACCCGTCGGACAGAAGCGCGCGCGGGAATAGGTGGAGTCCAATCGTGCCGTGCCAGGCGTACTCCCATGCGCGTAGTTCGGTTGGTCGCACGGGAGCGAAGGGTTGGCGGACGGCGGGTGGCGGCAGCGTCGCTGGGCGGTGGATCCACTGTGCGGTGAACAGGACCACGAAGCCCGGGATCTGGAGGTCAAGATTCGCGAAGCTGTCTTTGATCGAGCACCCCGCGGAGGTATCGATGCCGGCAAGGATCTGCTCGGATGAGGCATCGGTCCTGAGCGTCGATGGCGTCGGGCTACAACGGTGGGCCGCGACGAGGGTTCAACCAAGCCCCGTGCGGTGAACCGTCCCGGCCTGCCCAGTGCGCGACAGAAGGTATCGCGCCATATGGCGTTGCTGAATACTGCCAACTGCATCCTCTGATCGGGCGCGTGGTGGCCGCGGATCGGTGAGAGTGCCGTCGAGCCGGACGCTCAGGCCGGCACGACCTGCACGTTGCGGTCGAAGTGGCGGTGCTCGCTCATCGCCTGCGCGAACGCCTGCGCGAATTGGTCGAGCTCGCGGCCGCCGTTGCCGGTCGCGGCCAGCGTGACCACGCCGGACTCGTCGACGAGGCCGTTGTCGGACAGCCGGGCGTCGTTGAGCGGCGCCTCGCGCAGCAGGTCGACGCCCTCGCCCAGCGCGCCCACTGGCTTGGCGTGCTTGTATGCCTCGGCCACGTAGCGCACAGCGGTGCCACTGCGCCGCAGCGCGTCGACGCTGTCCCGGCCGCCCGCGACCAACACCCCGTCGTAGAGCACCGAGGCCATGGTCTGCATCGCCCGATCGACCTTGGTCTCACCGGTGCCGTTGAGCGTCCCCGCGTGCGGCGCCAGGATCTCGCAGACCGCGCCGTGCTCGCGAAGCGACTCGAGCACCGGCCCGAGCTTCGCAGCGTCCACGCCATCGGCCGCGAGCACCGCGACTTTACGCGTCGCGACGCTGCCCGGCTGTGTCGCCTGCGAAAGCGCCGGCGAGCTGCGGCCGTGGTTGCGCCCGGACTCGGGCGGCGCGGACAGCCCGAGGCCCTCGGCGACCTGGCTGGCGAGGCCGTGATCGACGTGCCCCAGCTGCTCGATCATTCGCTCCCGGATGTACTCGCGCTCAACCTTGCCGAGCTCGAACCGGAGCGCGTCGACGATGTGCTGCTTCTCCCAGTCGCTCATCGAGTTCCAGAACAGCGTGGCCTGGCTGTAGAAGTCCTTGAAGCTCTCGGACCGCTTGCGGATCACCTGCCCGTCTACGCGCTCGGTGTAGTGCCGGAAGGCGCCCTCCTCGATCGAGGCCAGGTGCGGACAGCCGCCGGCGATCGAGTTCTTGTGGTAGGAGACAGGCGAGATGTCGATCCGGTGCTGTCCGTAGCCGTCGCGCTGGTGGTGGTGGACCTCGGCCACCGGGCGGTTGACCGGCAGTTGAGCGAAGTTGGGGCCGCCCAGCCGGATCAGCTGCGTGTCCAGGTAGGAGAACAGCCGCGCCTGAAGCAGCGGGTCGTTGGTGAAGTCGATTCCCGGGACCACGTTCTGGACGCAGAACGCCACCTGCTCGGTCTCCGCAAAGAAGTTGTCCGGGTTACGGTTGAGCACCATCCGCCCAATAACGCGCAGCGGGACTTCTTCCTCGGGGATGATCTTTGTCGGGTCGAGCAGGTCGAAGTCAAAGTCGTGCTCGCGTTCCTCGGGCACCAGCTGGACGGCCAAGTCGTACTCCGGGCCGTTCCCGGACTCGATCGCCTCCCAGAGGTCACGCCGGTTGAAGTCCGGATCGGCGCCGGCGATCTTCTGGGTCTCGTCCCAAACCAGCGAGTGCGTGCCGAGCTTCGGGCGCCAGTGGAACTTAACCAAAGTTCCCTTTCCCGCGGCGTTGACGAACCGGTAGGTGTGCACACCGAAGCCTTCCATGGTCCGGTAGCTGCGGGGGATGGCCCGGTCTGACATCAGCCACATCAGCATGTGCATCGTCTCGGGCTGGAGCGAGACGAAGTCGTAGAACGTGTCGTGGGCCGAGGAGGCCTGTGGCATCTCATTCGGGGGCTCGGGCTTCACCGCGTGGACGAAGTCGGGGAACTTGATCCCGTCCTGGATGAAGAAGACCGGCATGTTGTTGCCGACGAGGTCGTAGTTGCCCGCGCGCGTGTAGAACTTGGTGGCGAACCCCCGCACGTCCCTCACGGTGTCCGCGGAGCCGCGCGAGCCGCCCACCGTCGAGAAGCGCACGAACACTGGCGTCTCAAGCCCGGCTTCGGACAGGAAGTGGGCGCGTGTTAACTCGGTCATTGGCTCGGTGCAGGTGAACGTGCCGTAAGCGCCGGACCCGCGCGCGTGCACGACGCGCTCGGGAATGCGCTCGTGGTCGAAGCGCGTGAGCTTCTCCCGGAAGTGGAAGTCCTCGATCAGTGTTGGTCCGCGCTCGCCGGCGCTCAGCGAGTCGTCGGTGTGCTCGACCCTAACCCCCTGATCGGTGGTCAGCTCCTTGCCCTCGTGACCCACGCGGTCGCGGTTCAGGTCCTGGAGCTTCGGATCTTCTTTGCTCATGTCTTCCCTCTAACGCTCGCTGGCTGCAGCTCGTAGCGTGCTACCCGCACGCAGGCCCGGTTAACCACTCCCGCCGCCCCGAGGACGGCCGTCCGGCTGCCACTCCCGAGCCGCCCTCCTCACACCCGCCGTTTCCCGGGGTGGGCTGCGAGCCGTGGACCGTCGAGCCTGTCGGGGGTCCACCCGGGCGGCGATGCGATCTAGGTGTAGAAAGCAGTGCTCGCGCGACCCGCGGGTCCTTGTCACTTTCTGGATTCTCGAGAGAAACCCTGGTGGTGTACTCGAGGCCGCTGTGTCCGGCGATCGGCTGGCGACACGCGAGCGCACGCGAGATTGTCGGGCACTGGCGCAAAGCCGGGAGGAGAGACGCCGGTCCCGACGACGACCCCGACACGCCCCCCGCCGTAGCAACACAGTGGCTCTCCCTGTCCGGGACGCTCGCGTAACCTTCGTCTCGTGCATCATCCAGAGCTGATGCTCGGTGTCTCGGCGCGCCGATGGCCTGCCGGCGGACGGTGGGTGCTGCAGCCGAAGTGGGACGGCTTTCGAGTCCTGATCGATATCGGGGCCGACACCGAGGTCCGTGGGTGGTCGCCCCACGGCACCAACCTGACGGCCCGGCTGGGACCGCTGCTCGCGGCTTTCGCGAGCGTTGCGCCTGGCACCACGTTCGACGGCGAGTTGGTTGCGGTCACCGAGCGCGACGGTCAGCCGGTACAGGACTTCGCCGCCGTCACCCGCGCCGTCTTAAGCGGACACCCTGCTATGGCTGAGCGGCTGCGGTTCGTCGCCTTCGACGTCCTCGCGGTTGGTGGTCAAGACGTGCGTCCCTGGGCGTGGGAGGAGCGCGATGCGCGCCTGCGCGAGGCCCTTCCGGTCTGTGGCCGCATCCGCGTGATCGCCTCGCAGCCCGCGACGCCCACGGCGCACCAGGCGATCATCGCACTCGGTTTCGAGGGCACGGTCCTGAAACGCCCGGGATCGGCATATCGACCCGGACGCGGCCGCGCCTGGCTCAAGCGTAAGGCTCGCTTGACCGCCAGTGCTGAGCTCTGCTCGGTCCGCCAGGATCGCGATGGGCAATGGCACGCTTTGTGCGAGCTGGATGGCCAGCGTGTTCACGCGCTCGCCGGCGCCCGCACCGCGGAGCGGATCGGACAGGTCGTCGAGCTGGTCTACTCCCGCGTCGACGCCGACGGCAGCCTCCGCGAGGCGCGCGTCGCGCCCGCGCCGTGACCGACTGTCTCGCGCTCCTCGTGGTTGGCTACACGCGCGACGATTTAGGAGCTGGACGCGCGATCCGTGTCGCGAACCGGCGGCCGGCTCCGCTCACCAGGTGAGGGCCTCGACCGGCGAGGCACACGACACCAAGAGATCCGGAGGACGTACTTCATGTCGCACATACGACGTTTCGACCATGTCGGCATCACCGTCGCGGACCTTGAGACGGTGACGGCGTTTTTCGTCGGGCTGGGCCTCGAGGTCGAGGGCCGGACGTTCGTAGAGGGCGAGTTCGTGGACACGGTCATCGGCATCCCCGGCTCCCGCAGTCACATCGTCATGCTGCGGCCGCCCGAGGGAGGTCCTGGGCTGGAGCTCTCGAGCTTCGTCCGGCCGGAACACGAGCCAGGCTCGCCCACCGCGATGGCCAACGAACTGGGCCTCCGCAACGTGGCATTCGAAGTCGACGACGTGCAGGCGACGGTCGACCGGCTGGCAGCGGACGGGTACGGCCTGGTCGGCGGCATCGGTCAGTACGAGAACATCTGGCGCATGGCCTACGTGCGCGGGCCAGAGGGTATCATCGTCTCCCTGGCTGAGCGGACCGGCTGACACGCCCCGACGCCGCAGCCCGTCGGACGATGCCGGTGGTCTGCGGCTTGGTGACCGGCTCGGCTCCATAAGCCAGCAGCGGCCGGACTGGGCGACTGATTCGGGGGTGCAACGACCGACCTCGCTACCGGTCCGGTCCCATATCAGCCGCCCCTAATCAGGCCCGCGACGAGCGACGCATCGACGCCCGGGCATCCGGATAAGACCCGTCGTGGATTCCTTCCGGACGGGTCTTGTGGGGCGCCGCCTATCCCAGCAGCCTCGGAAACCGATTGCAGCGGGGGTCGAGCTTCCGGAGTGGGCGATCCGCAAGCCCTCGGTACGGTGCTTCACCGCTCCCCGACGCCCATGCGCACGACAGTCGACGGCCCTCGTACTCGGTCAGCCTCGAAAGCGGCGCCTTCCATTTCTGAGGATGCCGCCTCCGCGCTACCGGAACGCGTTGATGCCGGTCAGCGCGCCGCCGATCACCAAGGCGTGGACGTCCGCGGTGCCCTCGTAGGTGACCACCGACTCGAGGTTGTTCATGTGACGGATCACCGGATACTCCAGCGTGACGCCGTTGGCGCCGAGGACCTGGCGCGCGGTCCGGGCGACCTCGAGAGCGGCGTTGACGTTGCCGAGCTTGCCCATGCTCACGTGCTCGGGCGCCAGCCGGTCCTCGTCCTTCATCCGCCCCAGGTGCAGCGCGAGCAGCGAGGCGCGGTTGACCTCGAGCGCCATCATCGCCAGCTTCTGCTGCTGGATCTGGAAGGCGGCGATCGGCCGGTCGAACTGGCGGCGCTCGAGGCTGTAGTCGAGCGCCGCCTCGAAACACGCCCGGGCCGCCCCGGCCGCCCCCCACACGATCCCGTAGCGGGCCTCGGTCAGGCACGCGAGCGGTCCGCGCAAGGAGGTGGCCTCGGGCAGGAGTGCCTCGGCCGGAAGGCGGACGTCGTCGAGCAGCACCTCGGAGGTCACCGCCGCGCGCAGCGAGAGCTTGCGGTGGATGTCCTGGGTGGTGAAGCCCCTCGTCCCTTTCGGGACCAGGAAGCCCCGCAGGCCCTCGTCGGTCTGTGCCCACACGACGGCGACGTCGGCCACCGACCCGTTGGTGATCCACATCTTCTGGCCGTGGAGGATCCAGTCCGAGCCGTCGCGGCGGGCCCGGGTGCGCATCGAGCCGGGGTCCGAGCCCGCGTCGGGCTCGGTCAGCCCGAAGCAGCCGATCGCTTCGCCGGCGGCCATCGTCGGCAGCCAGTGCTGCTTCTGCTCCTCAGAGCCCCAGCGATGGATCGCGTACATGGCGAGCGAGCCCTGCACCGAGACGAGGCTGCGCAGGCCGCTGTCGCCGGCCTCGAGCTCCATGCAGGCGAGCCCGTAGGCGGTCGCGCTGGCGCCCGCGCAGCCGTAGCCGCTCAGGTGCATCCCGAGCACGCCGATCTGACCGAGCTCGCGCGCCAGTTCGAGCGGAAGCCGCGCCTCCTCGAACCAGTCGCCCACGTACGGCAGCACGCGGTCGGCGACGAACGCCCGCACGGTGTCGCGGATGTCGCGCTCCTCGTCGGAGAGCAGCCGGTCGAGCTCGAGGTAGTCCTTAGGGCGGATCTTCGGGGTGGTCGTGGCGGCCATGTCGGCGGTTCCCTCTCTGGATGCGGGTTCGAGGCGCCTACGTTACCGGCGTCACGGGGCGCGCCAGCGCCTCGATCTCCGCCGCCACCTCGGCCGGCGCCTCGATCATCGAGAAGTGGGTGCGGGTCGCCAGCCGGCGCACGGAGAACCAGTCGTGTGCGTGAGCGAAGCGCTGCTGAGCCTGTAGGTATTCGGGCTCCGCCGGCTGTCCGTAGAGATGAAGAACCCGCGGCGGCGGCCGCAGCGCCGACAGCGCGCGCAGCGGGCTACCGGCGCGGCGATACGCTGCCTCGATCTCCCGTCCCGAGCGCATCCACATGTCGCCCTCGTGCCGGCGCATGGTCTCGATCGCCTCGGCGATCTCGGGCGTCGAGTCTCCGGCCCGCCAGCTCTTGAGCAGGCTCTCGCGCGCCGCCGGCCAGCGCTCGGGCGACTGCAGCTCGGAGAGCAGCCGCCGGTAAGCGGGCGGGGGCTCGGTGAGCATCCAGTCGAGGTGGACGATCGCCGGGATCCGCGGGCCCAGGCGTCGTCGCAGCTCGATCGCCACCCAGCCGGCATGCGAGGCGGCGCACGGGATCAGCGTCCCCAGCCTGGTCGCCTGGATCACGGCGAGCGCGTCGTCGACCAGCTCGGCGAGGCCGAAATCGCCGCGGACAGGCGGCGAGTCGCCGTGGCTGCGCCAGTCGAAGCTGACCACGCGGCGGCCGCGCGCGAGCCTGGCCGCCGCGTCGGACCAGCGCCGCCGACTGGAGCACCAGCCGGTCAGGAGCAGCAGGGCGGGCTCGCCGGGTCCGAGATCGTCGTAGGCGAGGGACGTTGCACCGGTCGTCAAGTTCTGATCAAATATACGTAACGCGAACAGGCGACCCGGCGACCGCTCAACACCACGCGGGCAGCGCCCACCCGGCGAGGACGGGCACGAGCGCGCCGTGGCCACCCGGCGGCCGCCGCAGGCGAGGGAGACGGGTATCGGATGACTGTCCCACTGCGGATCGGCGTGATGCAGCTGACGATGGAACCGCTCGAGGAGATCCTCGGGCATGCGCGGCAGCTCGACCGCCACGGGTTCGACACGATCTGGCTCGCTGAGGCGTACCCGTGGTGGCGTAAGCACCAGATGGAGGCGCGGAGCTCGACCGTGCTGTCGGCGCTGATCGCGCGCGAGACCAAGCAGCTGACGATCGGCTGGGGCATCATCTCCCCGTTCACCCGCCACCCGATTCAGGTGGCGATGGACGCGCGGGTCACCCAGGAGCTCGCGCCGGGCCGCTTCCGCCTCGGCTTCGGGGCCAGCCGGATCTTCATGAAAGAAATCGGCGCCGACGACGTGCAGCCGCTGAACCCGACGCGCGACGCCGTGCGGATCGTCCGCGGCGTGCTCGACGGCGGCGAGTTCAGCTACCGGGGAAAGGCGTTCACGGCCACCGTGCCGGCGCTCTCGGGCGACGCCGAGACCCCCCGCGGCGGCGTTCCGATCTATGTCGCCGGCACCGGCCCGCGGATGCAGCGCTACGCCGGCGAGGAGGCCGATGGCCTGCTCACCCCGAGCATCACCACCCCCGGGTTCGTGCGCTACGCGAAGCAGAACCTGAAGGAGGGAGCCGAGGCCCACGGGCGAGACGCCGACGAGCTCGACCTCGGCTGCACGATCGTGGCCAGCATCGACGAGGACCGCGACACCGGTCGCCAGGGGGCACGGGAGATCGCCGGCATGTACCTGGCCAACAAGGTGCAGAACATCCAGGCCTCGGCCGACGTGCTGCTCGAGGAGGCGAAGCTCAGCCAAGCGGAGATCCTGCCGATCGCCGACGCGATGGAATCCGGCGGCCGCCTCGCCGCCGCGGCGGCGGTGAGCGACGAGATCCTCGACAAGACCCGCCCGATCGCCGGCACGCCGAGCGACTGCATCGCCGCGATCGAGGAATACGCGGAGGCCGGGTGTACGCACATCATGCTCGAGCTGTGGGGCGAGCGGCGCGAGCATCAGATCGAGCTGTTCGCCCAGCAGGTGCTGCCTCACTTCCGCCGATGACGCTCGCCGTGAACCCGGAGCTGAGCGAGCGCCTGATCGCGTGCGTCGACGAGCGGCGGCTGGTCGAGACCGCCTGCGCGTACGTGAGCACGCCGAGCCCGACTGGCTCCGAGCACGCGATGGCGGAGACGGTCAGCGCCGCCCTTGAGGACACCGGCGTGGGGGTGAGCTGGCAGGAGGTCGAGGACGGCCGGCCGAACGTCATCGGGACCCTCGAAGGCGCGGGCGGCGGTCCCACGCTGATGTTCAACGGCCACATGGACACCTCCTACTCGGGCCGGGAGCCGCACCTGCGCGGAATCCTCGGCTTCCAACCGCAGGCGGTGGTCAAGGACGGGCGGATCTACGGCCTCGGCATCTCCAACATGAAGGGGGCGCTGGCCTGCTACCTGGAGGCGGTACGGGCGGTCAGGGACGCCGGCATCACCCTGCGCGGCGACGTGTTGATCGCGTGCGTGGTCGGGGAGATCGAGAAGACGCAGTGGGGCGAGGAGTTCCGCGGGCCGGAGTACCGCGGCTACGCCGCCGGCAGCCGCTACCTGCCCACGCACGGCGGGATCGCCGACATGTGCATCCTCGGCGAGCCGACCGAGCAGCGCGTGGTGCTGGGGCACTTCGGCACGATGTGGGCGCGGATCTCGACCCACGGGCCGTTCGTCCACACCGCGTTCTCGAGCGGCCGCCTGCAGGAGAACTCGATCGTGCGGATGCGCGAGGTGATGGACGACGTGCTGGCGTGGATCCCCGGTTGGGAGCGGCGGGCGCGATATCGCGGCCGCGAGGGGGTCGTGAACATCGGCTCCCTTCGGGGCGGGCATCCCTGGCGGGTCAGCCGCACCCCGGACCGCACCGACCTGTTCCTCGACGTCCGCGTCCCTCCGACCATGCCCATGCAGGGGGCCAAGCGCGAGCTCGCCGCGCTCGTGCGCGAGCTGCGGAGCAGGCATCCGGACTACGGGATCGAGTACGAGGTGTTCGTCACCGCGCCCGGCGCCGAGATCGACGAGGGACACGCGCTGATCAGGGCGATCGACGCCGGCCACGAGCGGGTGTTCGGCCAGCGGCCGGAGCGCGACGTCGTCCGCTGGTTCTCGGACGCCTCGGCGCTCACCCGCTACGGCATCGCGACCGTCAACTACGGAACCTCGAGCGGCCTGCCCGGGCCGGATGGGGAGAACCTCGATATCGAGGGTCTGCGACGAATCGCGGCCGTCTACGCGCTGGCGGTCGCCGAGCTCTGTGAGGTGGCCTCGTGAAGCTGGTGACGTTCACCGACCCCGACGGCCGCAGCCGCTGCGGCTCGCTCGCCGACGGCACGATCGCGGCGATCGACGGGATCGCCACGATGCGCGAGCTGTTCGCGTCGGGCGAGGATCCGGCTGCGGTGGCCGCCGGGGCCAACGGCGAGCGGGTGGCGCTCGCCGACGTCCGGCTGCGGGCGCCGATCGCGCCGAGGAAGTTCTTCCACACGTCGGGCAACTACCGCGAGCACGAGGAGGAATCCAAGGTCGTGGGGTGGTCGCACGAGATCGCGCCGTGGATCGTGTTCTTCCAGAACGTCGACGCGATCGTTGGACCCGACGAGCCGGTCGTGTATCCCTCGCACCTGACCAACGAGCTCGACCACGAGCTCGAGCTGGCGCTGATCATCCGCCGGGACGGCAAGAACTTCGGCGAGGAGGAGGCGGAGCAATACATCGGCGGCTTTCTGATCTTCAACGACATCACCGCCCGCGACATCCAGCGGCGGGAGATGCGCTCCGGCGTGTTCTCGTTCTGCAAGGCGATCGATACCTTCTGCCCCCTCGGCCCATGGATCGTCACTCCCGAGGAGATCCCGGACCCCTACCAGCTCGACATGGAGCTGCGGGTCAACGGCGAGCTCAGGCAGAAGTCGGTTTCGGGCAACATGGCCCTGACCCTGCCGCAGGTGATCGCGCACTACTCGCCGCTCGGCTACAGCGCCGGAGACGTGTTGTCGCTCGGCACGGTGGCAGGGGTGGCCGGCTTTCGCGCCGACGCTCAGGACTACTACCTGAAGCCGGGCGACGTCATGGAATGCGAGATCGAGCGAATCGGCGTACTGCGCAATCCCGTCATCTCCTGGGAGCAGGCGCACGGAGTGCCGGCGCCGCCGCTCGAGCGCTGGTAGCGATGGGCTGGCCGGTCGACCACGCGAAGCTCGAACGCTTCCGGGCGCTGATGACCGAGCAGGAGCTCGACGCGGTCGTCGTGCGCGCGCCGGACAACATCGTCTACCTCGACAGCTATTGGGGCATGAAGGGCTACGACGCGCTGGTGCTGCCCGCCCGCGGCGACGCCGTGCTGATCGTGCTCGAGCCGCAGCTCGAGGAGGCGGGGCTATCGAGCTGGACCGAGGACCTGCGGCCGTTCGACGGCTACCACCCCCGTGACCCCCGCCCGCCCTGGTATCGCTCGCTCGACATCTGCCTGGGCGTGCTGCGCGAGCGAGAGTTGACCGGACGCATCGGGCTCGAGCTCTCGCAGGGGACCCAGGCGTCCGACCTGATGGTGGCCGAGCCGACGGTGTTCTCGCAGCCGTGGTTCGATGCGTTCACCGGCGTCTGCCGGGAGGTTGTCGACTGCTCGGGCCTGCTTGCCGAGGCCCGCGCGATCAAGACCGCGCAGGAGATCGAGCGGATGCGGCTGGCCGCCGAGCTCGCCGCCGAGGCGATGGAGCACGTGCGCGACCACCTGCGCCCGGGGATGAAGACCAGCGAGGTCGGCGCCCTGTACGAGGGGTACGTGCACTCGGTCGGCGTGGGCTACCGGGGCCGGGTCGACAGGGCGCGGGCGTTCACACTCGTGTGGTCGGGGCCCACGATCCGCACGTTCACCGCCACCAGCGACGCCCGCGTGTGCGAGCACGAGCCGACGCTGCTCGAGATCTGGGTGTGCACGGACGGATACTGGTGCGATCTGACGAAGAACGCGTCGCCCGGCGAGCTGACCCCGGCCTACGACGAGCTCACGGACGGCCTGCTCGGCGTCTTCGGCCAGGCGATTGCTCACCTGCGGCCCGGCGCCGGCCTGCCCGACCTCGATCGCCTGGTCCGAGCCGGGATCGAGGCGCTCGGCTACCCCGGCCAGCCGTCGCACCCGATCGCCCACGGCATCGGCGCGCGCGCTCACGAGCCTCCCTACGCGCACCAGGCCGCCGGCGGCGAGCTCAGCGAGGGCATGGTCCTTGCCGTCGAGCCGGGGGTCTACTGGCCGCAGGGCGGCGGGCTGCGCGTCGAGGACAACTTCCTGATCACCGAAGGCGGCTGCGAACAGCTCGGCAGCTATCCCGACGACTTCCGCGCGCGATGAGCTTCCAGCCACCGATCCCGCCGGCAGAACGGGAGATCAGGCGCGTGTGCGTAGTCGGGGCTGGGGCGATCGGCAGTCTCCTCGCCGCGCACCTCAGCCGCGTGTGCGAGATATGGGTGCTGACGCGCCGAGCCGAGCACGCCGAGCGCCTGCGCAGGGACGGTCTCACGGTGTCCGGCAAGAGCGAGCTGGTGGCCTCGCCGCAGGCCACGGCGGACGTCGCCGAGCTCCCCGAGTTCGACCTCGGGATCATCGCGGTCAAGGCCACCGAGCTCGAGCACGCCGGGCGGCGGCTGAGCGGCCTGGCGCCGCAGGCGACGATGATGACGATTCAGAACGGGCTCGGCGCCGAGGAGGTGATCGCCCGGTACGGCGACTGGCCGCTGATCTCCTCAGTCACCTTCATGAGCGGGACGCGACGCTCGGACGTCCACATCGAGTACGAGCTCGACACCGCGACCTGGCTCGGCCCGTGGGCGGGCACGGGCACCGACTACGGGATCGTCGAGGCAGTGGCGGCGCTGATCAACGCCTCGGGGCTGAAGGCGGAGGCGATGGCCGATCTGCTGCCTGCACAGTGGTCGAAGCTGATCTTCAACTCAGCGATCAATAGCGTCTCAGCGCTAACCGAGCTGCCGCACGTGGCGCTCTACGCCGACGAGGACGAGCCCAGCTCGCTCGGGCTGGTCGTGCGGGCGCTGGTCGAGGAGGGCAAGGCCGTGGCCGCGGCGGCGGGGATCGAGCTGCAAGACGACCCGTGGGAGATGAACCGGCTGGCGGTGGCCCGCGGGGAGACACTGTCCAGCGACTACGCGCACGTTCCCTCGATGCTCACCGACGTGCTCGCGCAGCGCGCCACCGAGGTCGAGTTCATCGCGGGCGCGATCCATCGAGAGGCGACCAAGCACGGCGTCGCCGTTCCGGTCACCGCGGCGGCGCACCAGCTGATCAAGGGCAAGCAGGCGTCGTGGCGGCTGCGCCGGCCGGCGGAGGTGAGCGGATGAGGGTGTGCGTCGTCGGCTGCGGCGCGGTGGGCAGCCTGTTCGCCGCGCACCTCGCCCAGGT
>JAFAXX010000075.1 GCA_019240655.1 Solirubrobacterales bacterium | reverse complement strand
CCCACTGGACGCGCTCGTTTGACCATTCGCGCGCGATCTTCGTCGCCCACTTGGCCTGACCGACGCAGATCGCCGGCAGCGCCAACCGCCCTGTGTTCAGCGTGGTGAGCGCAACCTTCAGCCCCTGCCCCTCCCGGGCGATGCGGTTCTCCTCCGGGACGAACACATTCTCCAACCGGGTCACCGAGTTCTCGATTCCGCGCAGGCCCATGAACGCGTTGCGATGCTCGACGGTGACGCCGGGGCTGTCATAGGGCAGCACGAAGGCAGTGATCCCTCCGCGATGGCCTTCCAGCTTCGGCACCTTGGCCATCACCACGACGATGTCGGCAATCGCCCCGTTCGTCGCCCACAGCTTGCGTCCGTTCAGCCGGTAGCCGCCCGCCACCGGCGCGGCGGTGGCCGCGAGCCGCGCCGGATCCGAGCCGACGTCCGGCTCGGTGAGCAGGAAGGCGCTGAGATGGTCCCGGGCCACCAGCGGCAGCCATCGCCGCTTCTGCTCCTCGGTCCCGAACATCCGCAGCGGCTCCGCGACGCCGATCGACTGATGTGCGCTCAGCAGCGTCGAGATCGAGGCGTGCCACACGCCGGCGAGCGCGAGCGCCCGGTTGTAGTAGACCTGCGAGAGACCGAGGCCGCCGTACTCCTCGGACACCTTCATGCCGAGGGCGCCGAGCTGCTTGAGGCCGTCGATCACGTGGTCGGGGATCCGCGCGTCGCGCTCGATCGCCAAGGGGTCGACCTCGGTCTCGAGGAACTCGCGCAGCCGGGTCAGGAAGCGCTCGCCCTTCTCCACCGCGCCGGGTGGCTGGCGCGGCTGGGGATGGATGAGCTCGAAGCTGAAGTTGCCCAGGAACAGCTCCCTGCCGAAGCTGGGCAGCTTCCACTCGGCCTCGCGGGCGGCCTCGGCGACCTCGCGCGCCTGCTTCTCGGAGACCTCGGTGCTCACCTCCGGAGCGTCTACCCCGTCGCTGTGGGGCGGAATCGGCAGGGCGGCCACCGAGGCCGGCCGCGCGCCGGCCACCGCCCCGGGGGAGGGCGGGCGCGGGACGCCGCCCCGGGTAAGGGCGAGCGACCCGCGTCGGCCGCGTGAAGGGGCGCCGCGACCGCGGGTCGCGGGCCCCGGGGTCAGGTCAGGCCTTGACCAGCCCGTGGGGGTTGAGGACGAACTTCTTCGCCACGCCGCTGTCGAAGTCCTTGTAGCCCTGCGGCGCCTCGTCGAGCGAGATCAGGGTGGCGTTGACCGCCTTGGCGATGTGGGCCTTGTCGTGCAGGATCATATGCATCAGGCCACGGTGGTAGCGCATCACCGGGCATTGGCCGGTGGTGAAGCTGTGGGACTTCGCCCACCCGAGGCCGATCCGGATCGACAGCGATCCCTGCTTGGCCGCGTCGTCGACCGCGCCCGGATCGCCGGTCACGTACAGACCCGGGATGCCGAGCTTGCCCGCGGCCCGGGTGACGTCCATGATCGAGTTCAGCACGGTGGCCGGGGCCTCGTGCTCGGAGTCCTTGCCGTGGCCGCGCGCCTCGAAGCCGACGGCGTCGACCGCGGCGTCGACCTCGGGGACGCCGAGGATCTGCTCGATCTGATCCTTGGGGTCGCCCTTCGAGATGTCGATCGCCTCGCAGCCGAAGCTGCGCGCCTGCTCCAGGCGCTCGGGGATCAGGTCGCCGACGATCACCACGGCGGCGCCCAGGAGCTGGGCCGAGTGGGCGGCGGCGAGGCCGACCGGGCCGGCGCCGGCGACGTATACGGTGTCACCGGAGTGCACCCCGGCGGTGGCGGCGCCGTGAAAACCGGTCGGGAAGATGTCCGACAGCATGGTCAGGTCGAGGATCTTCTCCATCGCCTGCTCCTTGTCGGGGAACTTGAGCAGGTTCCAGTCCGCGTAGGGCACGAGCACGTACTCCGCCTGGCCGCCGACCCAGCCGCCCATGTCGACGTAGCCGTAGGCCGAGCCGGGACGATCGGGATTGACGTGCAGGCACACGCCCGTGTTGCCTTCCTTGCACATGCGGCAGCGGCCGCAGGCGATGTTGAACGGCACCGAGCAGAGGTCGCCCTCCTTGATGAACTCCACCCCCGGGCCGATCTCGATCACCTCCCCGGTGATCTCGTGGCCGAGGATCAGCCCCTCGGGGGCAGTGGTCCGGCCGCGCACCATGTGCTGGTCCGAGCCGCAGATGTTCGTAGCCACGCAGCGCAGGATCGCGGCGTGGGGAAGCTTGCGCCCGACGTTGGCCGGGTTGACGCCGGGACCGTCCTTGAGCTCGAAAGTCGGGAAGTCGATGTCGTGAACCTCGACTTTGCCGCGGCCCATGTACGCCACGCCTCTGTTGTCTGCCACCGCTTCCTCCTTCTCCGCTTGCGCCTTCTCCGCTTGCGGGCTCGACCGAAGAAATGCCCGGTCCCGCGTTTCACGCTAGTCCGGAAAGAGCGTGAAATCACCCGTCCGACCAGCCTCTCTTACCTGACCGAACGGTCAGTTGTCGGCCTATCCGGACGCTTCGTGCCGAAGCAATCCCCGCTCACCGGCGGTGTAGGCCACCTCCGCCCGCCGGCGGACGCCGAGCTTGCGCATGACGTTGCGCACGTGGAACTTCGCCGTGCTCTCGCTGACAAACATCTCCCGGCCGATCTCGCGGTTGGTCAGGCCGCGAGCGATCAGCTCGATGACCTCCCTCTCTCGGTCGGTCAGCGGCGGCCCGCTGCCGGCCGTGGTTCCGGCCGCGATCGCCCGGACCAGCGCGGCGCTGCGGCTGTCGAAGCCCGATTCACCCCGGCAGACCGCGCGGATGATCCGGACGAGCTCGCCGACGTCCACCTCTTTGAGCACGTACGCCCGGGCGCCCCGGCGGAGCGCCTGATTCAGGAGATCCTCGTCGAGGAAGGTGGACAGCACGACCACGTGCGCATCGGGCCGGCGGCGGAGGATCTCCGAACAGAGCTCGAGCCCGTCGACGTTGCTGTCGGCGGTGAGCTTGAGGTCGAGCAGGACCACGTTGGGGCGGGCGCGGTCGAGCGCCCGCAGGGCTTCGCCGCGGCCGCCGGCCTCGGCGACCACCGAGATGTCGGCCTCGAGCTCGAGGATCGAGCGCAGGCCGCGGCGGACGATCGCGTGATCGTCCACGAGCAGCACGCGGGCGCTGGCCGCGCTCCCGGGGTCACGAGCAGCCAGGCGAGCCTCCGAGCGGAATCTCTACCCTCAGCCTGACGCCTCCACGGCGGCGGCGGGCAAACGCTGCGGTACCGCCGAGCCCGCGAACGCGGTCGGCGATCCCGGTCAGCCCGAAGTGCTCGCCGGTCGGCCGCGGCGCTTCGAGCAGGCGCTGCAGGCGCCGGGGGTCGCCGCCGCCGTCATCGGCGATCACCAGCGCCACCCCGCCGAGCAGCCAGTGCAGCGTTACCGAGGCCCGCGTCGCGCCGGCGTGCCGGACCACGTTGAACAGCGCCTCGCGCGCGATCTGGACGATCGCATGATGCATCCCGCCGGGGAGCGGCCGCGGAGCCCCGAAGGTCCGCAGCGACAGTTCGAGCCGGGTTCCCGCCCGCAGCTCGTCGATCACCTCGCGCAGTGCCCGGCGAAGCTCGATCTGGCCGTCGCTGGCCAGCTCGAAGATCGCCGCCCGGATCTCGTCGACCGCCGATCGCGCCAGCCCCTTCGAGGCCACCACGCGCGCGAGCACCGGATCCGGGACGAAGTCCTGACGCCGGCACCACTCGAGGTTCATGCCGATGGTGAGCAGGTGCTGGGCGACGCTGTCGTGGAGCTCGCGCGCGATCCGGTTTCGTTCCTGGCTGAGCAGCTGGCGCCGCCCGGTCTCCTCGAGCTGGCGACGGGTGCCCTCGAGCTCCTGAAACGACCACGCGTTGTGCAGCGCGACACCGGCGTGGTTGGCCAGCGTGACGAGGATCGAGAGATCGCTGCTCTCGACGCCGGCGTCCTCGGCCAGGCCGACCGCCAGCACGCCGGCGAGCTCCCCGCGCAGAGGCATCGGCGCGGCCACCGCGCCGCCGCCTTCGGCGCCGCCCTTGCGCACGACCGGCCCGCGGGCGGCGAGGGCGCGGGCGGCCAGCTCACCGAACGCCGGGGGCGGCTCCGGCTCCGCGCCCGACGCGCTCGCGCCGGCGCCGGCGGCGGCGCCGGCCACGATAACGCGCGGGAGATCGTGAGCATCGACGCCGCTCGAGAACCCCATCGCGGCCCAGCGCGCGTTGAAGTGGTAGCCGGCCGCCTGGACGACGGCCTCGCACACCGCCTGCGGGCCGTCGAGCGTTGCGCACAGCGCGATCGAGATCCGCTCGAGCGTCTCGATCGTGCGATCGAGCCGGGCTGACTTCTCGCGCCAGGCGGCGTAGAAGCTGGGCTTCGAGGAGCGGATCCCGACCAGGCGCTCGAGGGCGACGCGCGCGGCCTCGGGATCGCGCTCAGTAGGCAGCCAGGCAGATTCGGTGGACATCGTCCTCGGTGAGCGGACGCGGATTGGTGGCGATATAGGCGTCGCGCAGGGCGAAATAGGCGAAACGGCCGAAGTCGGCCGGATCGACGCCGAGCTCCCCGAGCCCGCGCGGCACGCCAAGCGCCCCGGTCAGCGCCTGCACGCGGTCGATCGCCGCCTCGGCCACCTGGGCCGGCGAGCGTCCGTCGACCTCGATGCCGAGCGCCCGAGCGACATCGGCATACCGGCTCGGATCGGCCTCGGCGTTGAAGGCCATCACGTGGGGCATCAGGATCGCGTTCAGGAGCCCGTGCGGAAGGTCGAGCGCGCCGCCGATCTGATGCGCGATCGCGTGGGTCGCGCCGAGCAGGGCGTTGGTGAAGGCGATGCCGGCCTGCAGGCTCGCCTGCGCCATCGCCTCGCGCGCGCCCAGGTCGAGGGGATCCTCGACTGCCGCCGGCAGGTGCTCGACGATCGTCCGAATCGCCGCCAGGGCGTGCCCCCGGCTCATGAAGTTCGACGTCGCCGAGACGCAGGACTCGATCGCGTGGCTGAGGGCGTCGAGACCCGTGTGGGCGGTCAGCTCCGGGGGCATGGTCGTCAGCAGTTGCGGATCGGTGAGCGAGATCTCGGGCACGAGCGCGTGGCCGCCGATAGTGACCTTGAGCAACCGGGCGCTGTCGGTGATGACGCAGAACTGCGAGACGTCGGAGCCCGAGCCCCCGGTGCTCGGCACCATCACCATCGGCGGGATCGGCCGCGTGGCGCGGTCGATGCCCTCGTACTCGAGGATGCTGCCGCCGTTGCCGCTCAGCACCGCCACCGCCTTGGCGACGTCGATGCAGCTGCCCCCGCCGATCGCCAGGAGCGCGTCGCACTCGTGTTCCTGGTAGCTCGCGAACGCCGCTTGCACCTCGAAGTCCTTCGGATTCGGGGTGAGGCCGTGCCAGAGCGTGCACTCGGCGCGCACGTCGGCGAGATACGGAAGCGCCCGCTCCACCCATCCCGCCGCCAGCACGCCCGGGTCGCTGACCAGCATGGGGCGCACACCGCCGACCCGCCGCACCGCCCCGCCGACCTCCGCCAAGGTGCCGACCCCGAAGATGACCTCGGGAATCAGGAACTTGCTCACCTGCCGCCGGGGCGAAGCGCGAACACCGGCAAACCCGGCCACGGCCGAGCCACCCAAGTCAGCGTGCTGCGTCATCTCCGCTCCCTCTGCGAAATCGGCGGACCGCACTCTAGCGCCCCGATCGAAGCCAGGGCTAAAGGTCGTGCTCGGCCAGGCGGGCCTTGAGGTTCCGGTGGCGTTCGAGCAGCTGCTCGGTGCGCGCGCGGGTCTCGGCCAGGAGGGGATGGTCGTGCGCGCCGTCCCGCCCGAAGCCCATCGAGAAGGCGTACTCCCACGACGCCATGTGGGCCTTCAGCTCGGCGCTGGCGGCCGCCAGCTCGCTCCTCAGCCTGGCCTCGATCGGGGGCTCGTTCGCGTCGATGAGCGCATTTAACCGACTACCGGTCGGCCCCCGTGACGGCCGCCGCTCGCCCGGGCGCGGCCGGTTCGCACCGAGGAACGCGGGATGGGGGCTGGGGGCGCGCGCGCCTCCCGCCGAGAGGATCCGTCAGCTCGGCGACGCTCCGGGGTCGGCCTCGAGCGCCTGGCGAGTGAGCTCCATGTAATCCCCCGCCGCGCCGGCCGGAAACGCCCACCCGTCGCCGGGGCCCTTCAGCGCCAGGATCGTTCCGGTGTCGAGCTGCTCCGCGACCTCGGGAAAGCGCATCGTCGAGATGATCACGTAGCGCGCCGGCGCGGCCGAGACGTTGCGTAGCCGGTGTGCGCCGGCGGGGCCGGCCGGGAAGCCGACGAGGTCGCCCCGGGCGACCGTGCGGACTCCCTCGGGCGTCCGCAGCTCGAGCTCTCCGGCCACCACGATCAACAGCTCCTCGTTGGCATGGTGGGAGTGATACGGCGCGGCCTGGGCGCCGGGATCGACTTCGTAGAGCGAGCAGCCGAGCTCCGAGCTGCCGGCGCTCGGCCCGAGCCGGCTTCCGCGGACCGGACCCAGTTCCCGCTCCCACGAGCTCGGCTCGAACACGTTAGGCGGATTTGGCATGGCGGGATCATCGCAAGCGGTCGTGGCCGTCGTACCGCCAGCCGATGATCCGGTGTGCGCCCGCGCTACGGCTTCGGCGGCAGGGAGCGCGCGTACTTAACGCCGCGGGCGACCCACCGCTCGAGTTGCGCCTTGCTGCGCACGCCCTCCGGCGCCACCCGCAGCCAGCCGTCCATCACGCGGCCGCGCATCTCGAACGGACCGGCGTGCGGCTTCGCCAGCAGCGCGTCGGTCTGCTCGGGATCGCAGCGCAGCAGGAGACCGCCCTGGCCGCTGACGCTGACCGACATGTGGCCGCCGATCAGAAACGCGAGGCCGCCGAACATGCGCTTCTCGGTGACGTCCCCGTCGGCGCCGATGAGCTCGCGGATGCGGTTGGCCAGGTCCTCGTCGTAGGCCATGCCACGATTATCGCCGTTCTCCTCGACCCGCAGGATGTATCGCGATGCCGCGCTGAACCCCGGTTTGGGCCTCGCTGCGCTCGGCGTCCGTGGGGCCGGGCGTCCGGACGCCCCGTTTGGCGTCTTGGCCGAACGCCGCGGGCTGAGGCGCCAGCCGAGAGCCCACCCGCCGGCGACGCGGTCCGGACGGGCCCGGACGGCCCCACGGACGCCGAGCGCAGCGAGGCCCAGTGGCCTGGCGTTGTCCGGTACTTCGCGGAGCAGCGGTGCCGAGCGCGGTCCGGGCGGGGATGCGCCGCAACCCGCGCACGATTTTCGCGGCGATCCGCAGGCGAGCGCGTTTACCGGGAGGCGCTGCTCGCCGAGGCGGTCGAGAAGGTGGTGAGGTTCTGCGCGGGCTCGAGCTCGCGGGTCACGGCCCGGCGGCGGTAGTCGAACACCCGCGTCAGATCCCGGGCCACGAACGCCCGGTGCGCGATCGCCCCGAGCCGGCCCAGCGGCAGCTCGTAGCGGACCCGGTCGCGCACCAGGGTGCCATCGGGGTGGGCCGCGAACGCGTGCGTGTGGTGCCACAGCCGGTAGGGACCATGGAGCTGGCGGTCGGCGAACATCACGCCCGGCTCCCACGACTCGATCAGGGTCAGCCAGCGGAGGGGGGCGCCGTGGAGGCGCAGGCGGTAGCCGATCGTGGTCCCCACGCGCATCTGCACCGGCTCGGGAGCCAGCACCTCGAAGCGCAGCCACGGCGGCGTAATTCGCTCGAGGTTGCGGGCCTCGGAGAAGAAGGCGAAGACCCGATCGAGCGGGGCGCGGACGACCTGCTCGCGCTCGAGGACGTGCACGGTCACGCGCCGGAGAGCGCGTCGCGGAGCGCCGCCTCGACATCGGCGAAGCGGAACTCGTAGCCGAGCTCGGTGAGGCGAGTGGGCACGGCGCGCTGGCCGGTGAGCACGGTGCTCGCCATCTCGCCGTAGAGCAGGCGCACGGCGGGGCCCGGGACGGGCAGCGCGGCCGGGCGGTGCAGCACGCGCCCGAGCGCGCGCGAGAGCTCGGCGTTGGTGACTGGTCGCGGGGCGGTGAGGTTGATCGGGCCGACCGCGCGCGCGTCGTCGAGGCACAGCAGCAGCCCCCCGACGACGTCGTCGCGGTGGATCCACGGGACGTATTGCCGACCGCCGGCCACCGGGCCGCCGACCCCGAGGCGGAACGCCGGCAACATCTTGGCCAGGGCGCCACCGCCGGCGGCGAGCACCACCCCGGTGCGCGCCGTGACGACCCGCATCTCCGAGGCGATCGCCGCCGCCTCGTGCTCCCACGCCGCGGCGACCGCAGCCAGGAAGTCATCGCCGGCGGGCGCCCGCTCGTCGAGCGCCTCGCCGTCGCGCGCCCCGTAATAGCCGGTGGCCGACTGGGAGACGAGCCGGGCGGGCCGGCGGTCCTCGGGCAGCGCCCTAAGCCCGGTCACCAGCGACCGTGTCCCGAGCACGCGCGAATCAAGGATCTCGCGCTTGGCGTCGTGCGTCCAGCGCTGGGCGATCGGCTCCCCGAGGAGGTGGATCACCCCGTCGGCACCTTCGAGGGCGGCGGGTGGGGGAGGCGCCTGCTTGGGATCCGGCCATGGATGCGCCTCGACGCCGGCGGCGAGGACCGCGCGCGCCCGCTCAGGGTCGCGGCTGAGCGCGACCACCTCATCGCCGCGGGCCCGCAAGGCGCGCACCACTGCGGTCCCGATCAGCCCGGTGGCGCCGGTCACCACGACCCGCACGGTCAGCTTCTCCGCCTCTCGACGACGTCACGCATGCCACGATCCTAACGAGTTGTTGAGCTTTTCGCAACAGACCGTAGGGGCTGCCGGACGTACAGCCGGCTTGCACGGAGCGTCCAGGTAAGTCATCAGCTAATGTGCATGACCTTCGGTTCGGCGGGTAGGGGAAGCGTGGTGGGCTTCTTCGACATCATCGACACCGGTCTCGCGCGCTCGGCCCGCTCGGGTACGCTCGCCCGAGCCGATGTGCTCGCGACCGGCCCGATGTTCGGATGACCGAGGCCGAGCCGCCGCGGCTGGCCGGGCAACGCGTCCTGATCACCGGAGGTTCAAGCGGCATCGGGCTGGCGTGCGCGGAGCGGCTCGGCCGCTCCGGAGCCCGTCTCGCGCTGATCGCGCGCGGGCCGGAAGCCCTCGAGGAGGCCTGCGCGAGAGTTCGGAACTGCGCCGGGGTGTTCGCCGCCGACGCGACCGACGCCGAGGCGATCGGCGCGGCCGTCGAGCGCGCCGCCGCGCTGCTCGGCGGTCTCGACGCGGTGGTCGTGAACGCCGCCGCGGCCGCCTACGGGCCGTTTGCCGCGATGGCGACCGACGACTACCGGAGCACGATCGAGTCGGCGCTGCTCGGCCCGATGAACACGGCCCGGGCCGCGCTCGCGCCGCTGAGCGCGGGCGGCGGCGGCCGGCTCGTGTTCATCGGCTCGGTCGCCGGCCGGGTCCCGGTGCCATGGCTCACCGCGTACGCCGCGGCCAAGCACGGTGTGCGGGGATTCGCGCGGTCGCTGGCCTGCGAGCTGCGCGCACTCGAGATGCCCGTGTCGGTCGCCGTCGTGAATCCGGGCCCGGTCGACACGCCGTTCTGGGAGCGCGTGAGGACCCCCGACCGCCGGCTGCCGCCGAAGCTGGCCGGCGTCTACAGCCCGGCCGACGTGGCCGCCGAGGTCGAGCGAGCGCTCGCATCGCCGGGGCGGCTCGAGCGCACGGTGGGCGGGCTGATGGCGGCGTGCGCGTTCGCCGACGCGCTGGCGCCGAACCTGACCGTGCGGGTCATCGGCCCGCTGGCCCGGTTTGGCTGGCGCCGGCGCGACCGCCGGCCGGCGAGCGGCGCCGACGGGATCGCCGCTCCGGCGCGGCGGCCCCGGAGCCGGGGGGGCCTCAGCACCCGACCCTCCGTGCTCACCCGGCTGCGGACGCGGCGCTTGTCGAGCTCGTCGTCGGGTACCTGAGCGCGCGAGGACCGATGGCTGTCGCGCTGCCCCGCCGCCTGTTCGAGATGGTCACCTGGCCGCTCGGTATCGCCCTGACCTCGTGGGTCTACATCTGGCGGACGACGCCGATGCATCGCCGCGAGCTCGAGGGCTCGCTCGAGGACGACCTTCCGCCGGGCATCCACGCCGAGGTCTCGCGGGACGGCGTGAAGCGTCCCGAAGACGGCGCCGGCCCGCTGTTCCATCGCATCTATACCGGCCGGGTCCGCGACAGCGATTGGAGCGAGGACGAGCTGATGGAGCGCGTGCGCGCCGACCCCAACTTCGTCGCGCCGCTCGCGCTGGCGCGCTTCACCAAGACCTCCGGGCCGCCGTGGCAAATGGAGGTGGGAGATGAATTCGTGGTCCGCATGCCCGGTCCCTGGGACGGCCCGATCCGAGTGGTGGAGCTCACGCCCACGTCGTTTCGCTTCGCCACCCTGGTCGGCCATCTCGAGGCGGGCCAGATCGAGTGGTCGGCCCGCCGGGACGGCGAGCTGCTGGTCTTCCGAATCGAGTCGTGGGCGCGGGCGGGCGACCGGCTCTCGGCCCTGCTGCACGACCGCATACGGATGGCCAAGGAGGTCCAGCTGCACATGTGGACCTCGGTGGTCGAGAAGGTCGTGGCGCGCACCGGGGGCCGGCTCGAGGGCGGCATCGACATCGAGACGCGCCGGGTCCCCGCGGAGGCGTTCGACCGGCGGCCCGCCGTGCCGGCGGCGCAGCTCACCGCTGCAGCGCCGCGCTGAGGCGAGAGGCCACGCGCGGGTGGAGCGCCTGGCTGCGGGCGAGCGCCGCCGACGCCGCGTTGGCGCCCGGTCCGCCATGGACCCCTCCGCCGGGGTGCGCGGAGGCGGACCCGAGATACAGGCGATCGATCGGCGTCTCCGGACGGGCGAGGCTCGGGACCGGGCGGAACACGAGCTGCTGGTGCAGCTGCGCCGTCCCGCCGTTGAGCGCGCCGTTCACCAGGTTGCGGTTGCGGCGCTCGAACGCGGGCGGCGTGAGTACGTGGCGCGCTCGAATCAGGGCGCGGAAGCCGGGCGCCATCGCCTCGACCTCGGCCTCGACGCGGTCGGCGAACCGGTCGGCCTCCCGCTCGTCCCAGCGCCCGGTCAGATCGCCGCCGGCGTCTCCGGCGACGTGCTGGGGAACGTGCGTGTAGGCCCACGCGGTCTCCTTGCCGGCCGGGGCCCGAGAGGGGTCGATGTGCGCGTACTGACCCATCACCAGGTACGGATGGGCGGGGATGTGGCGGCACGACAACTCCGCCGATAGCCGTGTCAGCGCGTCCGTGCTCTCGGCGACGTGAACGGTGCCGGCATCGCGGGCGGCACTCGCCGTCCACGGGATCGGCCCGTTCAGGGTCCAGTCGACCTTGACCGTGGCGTTGTCGTACTGGAAGCGGTCGAGGTCGTGGCGCAGCCGCGTCGGCAGCGGCTGGCCCGCGAGCAGCTCGAGGTAGAGCTGCAGCGGGCTGACGTCGGCGATCAGCGCCCGCCGCGCGGCGTGGCGCTCGCCGTCGGTGAGGACGGCCGTCGCGGTGCCCGAGCGGCACTCGATCGCGACGGCGCGCCGGCCGCATAGCACCCGGCCGCGGTGATGCTCGAGCCGGCGCACGAGGGCCGCGGTGAGGTTGCCGGCGCCGCCGGCCACCGCGGGAAAGCCGACTTCCTGGGCGAGCGAGCAGAGCACCCATCCGAACACTCCGCTCAGCGGCGCCTCGGGACTGACGTCGGCGTGCAGTGCGTTCCCAGCCAGGAGGCGCGTCCCTCCGTCGCCGGAGAAGTGCTCGTGTCCCATCCGGCGCACCGGCAGCAGAGAGAAGCGCACCAGCCGCAGCAGCTCGGCCGGCTCGAGCGCTCGCATCAGGCGCAGCGCGGGACGAAGCGGGGGAAACGGGGAGAAGAATGCGGCGAGCGCGTCAGCGCGGATGCGCTCCCATTGCCGGTAGAGCGAGCGCCAGGCGTCGCCGTCGCCGGGCGCGAACTCGTCCAGCGAGTCCGCCGTCTGGTCGATATCGCGCGCGACCACGGCGCAGCGGCCGTCGGGGCTGGGGTGGGCCACCGACACCGGGCCCGTGAGCCAGCGCAGACCCCACCGCTCGAGCTCCAGCCGGCGGATGTGGGGGGAGGCGAGCGAGAAGGGAAAGAAGGCGCTGAACACGTCGTGCCGGTAGCCGGGCTCGATCAGTTCGGCTGAGCGGACGGCGCCGCCCGGGTCCGGCGCCTCCTCGAGCACGACGACCTCCCAACCGCGATCGGCCAGCAGGTTCGCGGCCACGAGGCCGTTCGGGCCGGCGCCGATGATGACTGCGTCGGCCATCAGCCGCGGTCGCGCTCGGGCAGATCGCCGGCGGGCAGCGGCTGCTCGCCTTCGGCGAGCCGGCGCAGCCGCCGAAGCGCCTCGAGGTTGCGGAGCTTGAGCAGGCCGTGCCCGAGCGGCCCGATCAGCACGTTGACGGCGGCACTGGCCGGATCCTCGATCATCGTCACCCGCGTGCCGTCACCCTCGGGCTGCAGGTGCAGGACGATGTCGGCGCTTCCCAGCGGCCGCGCCCGCGCGCGCAGCTCGAGCATCACCGGCGGCAGCGAGGCGGTGACGCTCGTGTAATCGGCGAGGGCGAGCCCCGGTGCTCCCACGCTGTGCTCGAACGCGGTGCCCTCCGCCGGCCACGCCCGGTCGGCGGCGCGGATCTCGCGCGAGCCCGGGACCCAGTAGCCGTAGCTGCGAGGCTCGCTGAGAACCGCGAACACTCGCTCGGGCGACGCAGCGATGTAGGTCTCAGTGCGCGCCATCGGATACCCGCTCGACGCGATGCTTGAGGTCCTGGAGCGAGCGCCCCATCACCGCCCGTCCGAGCAGCCGCGCGACCGCGCCGGGAACCGCGAAGCCGGGATCGATCGCAAGACGGAAGGTCACCTCCGTGGCTCCGGTGCCGGCGGCGAAGCGGTAATCGCCGGCGAAGTGGCGAAAGTCGCCGCCCAGGTACTCGCTGCCGATCGACGTCGGCTCGTCATAGAAATGGCGCAGGCGGTAGCGGACGACGCGCAGCTGGGCGTCGATCGCGTACTCGACCACCTTGCCGCGCCCGTGCTCGTCGGTCTCGAGCACGCGGACCTCGCACACCCGGCTCTGCCAGTCGGTCATGTGGGCGTAGTCGGTCAGCACGGCGAAGCAGTCCTGCGGTCTGGCGCGGACGTCGATCGTCCTGGTGTCCTCGTACACCGGCAACTCCGCTCACCAGCCGAGCGCCTCGCGGGTCGCGTCGAGCGCCCCGGCCGAGCTGAAACGGGGTCGCCAGCCCAGCGCGCGCCGCGCCTGGCCGGTGTCGAGGAGCAGCGGCGCGCTGACCAGCTCGGGCCAGGCGAGAGCGGGCACCACGGGCGGCAGCAGCCGCAGCGCGCGCACCGAGGCGCCGGTCAGCGCGGGCGGGACCGGAAGCGCCCGGAGGCCGAGCCGGTGCAGCGTCTCGGTCCCGCTCACGGTGCCGTCGCCGGCCAGGTTGTAGGTCCCGGGCCGCCCGCGGCCCTCGACCGCCCGCTGGAGCGCCTCGGCGACGTCGTCCTCGTGGACGAACTGCAGCGGCACCGGGGGCGGCGGGAGCGCAGGCCGAAGCCCGGCCGCCGCACTCAGGCGAGAAGCGGACCGCAGCGCGGCGCCGAGCCGCCCCGGCAGCCGGTGAGCCACTGCCCCGGCGGCGTGCGGACCGACGATTGCGCAGGGCCGGAACAGGTAGAGGGCGGTTGCCGAGCCGGCCAGCTCGCGGCGGACGACGAGCTCGGCCTGCGCCTTGTGGCGGGCGTAGAAGAGCCGCGCCGAGGCGCGCAGCGGTTCGCTCTCCGCAAGCGGCTCGGCGGAGCCGGGGCGGCCACCGTAGACCGCCGCGGAGGAGGTGTAGAGGAAGCGGCGGCTGCCGGCGCTCACGGCGGCCCGGGCGACGTTCCGCGTGCCCTGCACGTTGGTGGCGAACAGCTCGTGCTCGCCGATGCCGATGCCGTAGAGCGCGAAGGCCATGTGCACGACCACGTCGGCGCCGGCGACCCCGACCTCGACCGCGTCCGAATCGCGCACGTCGACGTGCCGGAACTCCAGCTTCGGGCCGCCCTCCGTCCCCGGCGTCCGGTGACGGCCGAGCAGGACCACCCGTCCGATCCGGGGCGAGCCGATCAGGCGCTCGAGCAACGCGGGACCGATGGTCCCGCCGGCGCCGGTCACCGCCACCGTCAGCGTGCGGCGACGGCGGGCGGGCGGGCGGCGGGCGGCCGTGGTCGTCGAGGTCGGCATCGCGGCGTCCCTGGATGCTGCCCGTGTGATCGGTGGTCAAACAGGTCGTCAAACGATTCTTAAGCGACGCGTGTAGGGTATGTGGCGTGCGCGTCAGCGATCCCGAGGGTGCGCCGACTCTCACCATGCGCGAGATGTCCGCTCGCAGCGGGTTGTCCGAGGGCACGCTGCGGATCTGGGAGACCCGCCACGGATTTCCCGTCCCCGAGCGGCTGCCGAGCGGGCACCGCCGGTACTCCGAGATCGAGCTCAAGCGCGTCCTCGCCGTGGTCGAGGCGCGCGATCGCGGCCTGTCCCTGGCCAGCGCGATCGAGCACGCCAGGCACCTCGACGACGGGCCGCGCCCGTCGGTGTTCGCCCGGCTGCGCGAGCGCTTTCCCCACCTGCGCGTGGAGCGCCTGCCCAAGCCGGCGCTGCTCTGCCTGAGCCGCGCGGTCGAGGACGAGTCCTGCGCTCGGGGCGAGCGCCCGCTGCTGTTCGGATGCTTCCAGCAGGAGCGCTTCTACCGCGCCAGCGAATCCCGCTGGCGGGAGATGGCGCGGACGGCCGAGCGCGCGGTCGTACTCGCCGACTTTCCGCGCGAGCGCCGGCCCCGTGGCGGTCCCGCCGAGATCCCGATCGGCCCCGACGACGCGCTGGGACGGGAGTGGGTGCTGGTCTGCGAGGCGCCGACACTGGCCGCCTGCCTGGTCGGGTTCGAGCCGCCCGGGAGCCGCCGCGGGGAGCGCATCTTCGAGACGCTCTGGAGCGCCGAGGGCGAGGTGGTGCGGGAGGCGGCCCGGGTGTGCTGCGAGCTGATCGCCGAGCGCGCCCCGACGCTGCTCGGAGAGCTGCCGGCCAGACTCGCCGACCCGCGGCCGTCACCGCAGGCAGAACTGCGCGCGATCACCGAGCTGACCACGCGGATGGTCCTCTACGCGGCGAACGGGCTCGCGGGCGCCGCGCCTCAGGCCGCGGCGCGCGCCGTCCCGTAGCGCAGGCGGCGGGGCAGGACCGGCACCACCAAGCGCTTGGTGTACTCAGCGCCGACCCGCAGCGCCAGCCCGCGCACCGGATCCCACCCGAGGCCGTACTGGCGGCGCAGGCCGTCGGGCAGGAGCCCGACGGTGATGAAGTTGGCCAGCTCGAGCAGTGGCCGCGCCTGCCGCGGCACCGGCGGGTGCAGCACGATGTCGATCGCGAGCTCTCGGGCGCGGGGCGAGACGTGCAGCACGTCGCCGCTCAGCATCTCGTCCATGTAGGCCTCGAAGTCTTCGATCGTCGCCGGCATGTCCGAGCGGCGGAGCCCGAACAGGCGCCCGACGACGCGGTAGTCGTCCCAGTAGGCCTGCCGCTCGTCGCGGGTGAGCCCACCGACGTAGCGCTGGTAGACGAGCAGAGCGCTGTCGACCAGAGTGGCGATGATCCACAGCAGCAGCTCGGCGTCGTCGGCCGCCCACGGCGTCCCGGCCGGGAAGCGCCCGACCGGCTGGCTCAGCACGCCGCGCACGCGCCGATGCACGGCGCGCACCCGCGCGGTGGCGCGATCGGCGCCGGAGCGGTCTCCGAAGGTGATCGCGTGCAGCACCGAAGCGGTCCGGCTGAGCCGCGCGTAAGGATCCTCCAGGGCGCCGCTGGACATGAAGAAGCCGGCGAACGCCACCGGCTGCGCCGCCTGCATCAGCAGGGCGCGCGGGCCGGACAGGGCGATGATGTGCTCCCGGTGGACCCGGCGGATCATCGACTGGTCGTCGAAGTAGCCCTCACTCATGGCGCTCGAGCGAGTCGCCAATCAGGTACAGCGTCGGCGGCCACAGGCCGACGAACAGCGCCCGCCGCTCGGCGTTGCCGCGCTCGGCCTGATCGATGGTCTTGGCCCGGATCCAGAGGCCAAGGCAGAGCGCGACGGCGCCCATCGAGGCGGTGTGGAAGTGCCACGACCGCAGGCCCACCGTTCCGAGGAGGCGCGTCAGCACGGGATCACCTGAGCGCGTCCAGGCCTTCGGCGGCGCCGGGGCTTCGGTGGAAGAAATCCCACGCTTCGACGACATTGCCGGCCGGGTCCTCGAAGTAGATCGAGCGATCGCCGCCGGGGTGCTCGACCGGCCCCGTGATCTCGGTGCCGTCGGCTCGCAGCCGCTCGGCCAGCCGCTCGAGGCCGCCCGGCGAGATCGAGATCGCGAAGTGCACATGGCGGGCGCCCCGGTCGCCGAACTCCTTCTCGCCCGGGGACCACAAGCCAAGGCGGGTCGCCGCCCCGAGCGCGAGCCAGACGCGATCGTCGCCGCGCGAGATCAGCTCGAGTCCGAGCATCCACCGATAGAAGCGCTCCGTTCGCGCCAGCTCGTCGGTCTCGAGCGTCAGCTCGGCCAGACCCGCGACCAGATGCGCCTGTGCGACCGCCATCACCGCCCTGGTACCCCCGCCGCGAGTTTCTTAACATACGGGGAAGCTCTTTCATACAGCGCGTTGAGATATTGGAGGAGTGTAGGCGACGGCGGCCTGCAACGCCAGCGCCGCGGCCGTCGCGGCGGCGACCGCGGGGCCGATCCCGGCCGGCCCGATCAGCAGCGCCAGCACCTCGCAGAAGGCGACGAAGCCGGCCATTCCGCGGAGCATGCCGCCCAGCAGCGCGACGGCGGTCGCGCCGCCGGCCTCGCGGTGAGCGAGCACCGCGAGAACCGACGCCAGCACGGGGAGCGCCGCCAGCATGCCGCCGACCAGCGGGCCGAAGGCGCTCGCCGCCGCGGACAGCACGGTGACCAGGCCCGCGGTTGCGGCCATCCGGATCGGGATGGCGGCCCCGGCCTTGGCGAGCGCAGGCTCGGGTCGAGGCGCGGGCTCGGGTCCAGGCGCGGGCTCGGGTCGCGGCGCGGGCTCGGGTCGAGGGAGCGCGCGCTCGGCCGCGACGAGGGAGCCGACCGCGGCGATGAATCCCGCGGGCGGCGCCGCGCCGCCGCCGAAGAGCCCGGCCACGAGCGCGCCGGCGGCGGCGGCAGCCCAGCCGGCGGCGAGGCTCAGCGGCCAGGCGGTGGTGAGCGCCGCGCGGGCGTAGCCGCACGCGAAGGCGGCAAGAGCGACCAGTCCGAGCAGGGTGGCATCGGCGGCCCGCGCGGCGAAGGCGGAGCCGTGTTCGAGGCCGCCGACCAGCAGGACCGGGCCGACGATCGCCGGGAAGGCGCTCACCACGCCGCCGGCCCGGGCACCGAACCGGCGCGCGGCCAGCGTCGAGGCCGCGGCGAGCGCGGGAGCGAGAACGAGCTCGATCACCTCCGGCGCCATGGCGCGGAGGCTAGCGCCGGGTGCTCGCGTCCTGGCCGGCGCGGCTGACAGCTCCGCGTCCCACTGGCTTGGTGCCTTCGTCCAGGGGCTTCAAACCGTCGCGATCCTGCCCCACGTGACCAGTCGCCGGGACGCCCGGACCCGGTCGTCCGCCACTCTGGCTGGGGCTCCTCGACGAGTCGCGCTACCGAAGCGGAGCGGAGCGCTGAGGCAGAGCGCTGAGCGGGGCGGCCGGGGCGGCGCGCGGAGCGCGGAGCGGGGCGGCCGGGGCGGGCGCGCGGAGCGCGGAGCGGGGCGGCGCGGAACGCTCAGCGGCGCGGCCGGGGCGTCCGCACGACGAAAACGTTCCCCGCTCGCGCGCGCCGGGCGCCGCGGGTGCGATCCTGGTCGCTGAGCGAGAGTTATGGTCCTCGGGACCTGTCTCGCGTCGCCACGGGGAACGAAACTGTCGGCGGAGGTCAAGCGAGTCCGGATGCGGTCCCAGGCGGCGCCGGCGCGCCGGCTTCTAACTTATGAGCGTGACCGATTGGGCCACGATCTCCTCACTGGCCACCGGCGCCGGCACGCTCGTGCTCGCCGTGGCGACGTTCGCGTCGGTCCGTTCGGCGAACCGCTCCGCGCGGGTCGCCGAGCTCGCGCTCGAGGAGCAGCGCCGGCCGGTGCTCGTGCCCTCGCGCATGAACGACCCGGACCAGAAGATCATGTTCGTCGACGGCCACTGGATCCACGTCTCTGGCAGTGGTGCCGTCGCCGAGCACGTCGACAACGTCGTGTACCTGGCCATCGGCCTGCGAAACGTAGGCGCGGGGATCGGCGTGCTCCAGAGCTGGGCCATCCATCCCGGGCGGGAGAGCACCCGGACCGATCACGCCGTCGACGGAGAGTTCCGAGCCCTGAGCCGCGACCTCTACATCCCGGCCGGGGACATCGGCCTGTGGCAGGGCGCGCTGCGCGACCCGTCGGACCGCATGCACGGGGAGATCGCCGCGGCAGTCCGCCGGCGCGAGCCGATCACGATCGAGCTGCTCTACACCGACCAGGTCGGCGGGCAGCGGACGATCAGCCGCTTCGTGTTGACGCCGGTGGCGGAGGACCGGTGGTTGACGTCCGTCAACCGGCACTGGTACCTGGACGGCTCGGGTCCGCGCTGAGTCGCGGCCCGGACGCGGTCGCCGCCCGCGCCGGTTCCCGGCCGCCCGGCGCCCGGTCCCGGCGCCCGGTCCGCGGTTCCCGGCCGGCCGGCGCCCGGTCCCGGCGCCCGGCTCCCGGCCGGCCGGCGCCCGGCGCCGGTTCCCGGCCGGCGGTCCCGCCCGCGCGGCCCGCCCGCCCGGCGCGGACAGCCTCGACGGATCACGCGCGATGCGCGACAGTCTCGCCGGCAAGACCGAACCCAGGAGCGAGATATGGGAAATCTGACGGGAAGCTCGAGCGCCGAGATCGACGCGCCGCTCGAGCGCGTGTGGGAGCTCGTGGCCGATGTCGAGAGGGCGCCCGAATGGCAGGGCGGCCTGAAGGCGCTGCGCCCGCTCGAGCGCGACGCCGGCGGACGGGCCGTGCTTTGCGAATCACAGTCCGACGCCAGGGTCCGCACGATCAAGTCGGTCGTCCGGTTCTCCTACGACGATCCGACCCGACTGGACTGGCGTCAGGAGAAGGGCGAGCTGAAGTCGGTCGAGGGAAGCTGGGAGCTCGCCGACCTCGGCGGCGGCCGCACGCGGGCGACGTACTCCCTCGACGTGGACCTGGGGCGGATGCTCGGCATGGTCATTCGCGGGCCGCTGGTCGACCTGCTGCGGGAGATGCTCGCCGGCGCTCGGGCGGGCGAGCTCAAGCGGGCGGTCGAGTCGGGCACTGGATGAGTCGGCCGTTAGATGAGCCGGGCACTGGATGAGCCGGGCACTGGATGAATCGGGCACTGGATGAATCGGGCACTGGATGAGCCGCGCACTGGATGAGCCGCGCACTGGATGAGCCGGCACTGGATGAGCGGCGCACTGGATCAGCGGCGCACTGGATGAGCCGGGTCGCCCGGGCAGGGTGCGCTCGGACTGGCCCGGCCCCATGGACGCCGCGCGCAGCGCGGCCCACCCTAGACGCGCGCCTCCGCCGGCGCCGGC
Organism: Solirubrobacterales bacterium; assembly: GCA_019240655.1. Classification (GTDB taxonomy): domain Bacteria; phylum Actinomycetota; class Thermoleophilia; order Solirubrobacterales; family Solirubrobacteraceae; genus Palsa-465. Next base: position 13,098 of record JAFAXX010000075.1, on the reverse strand, counting down.
GCCGCGCGCCGGAGCTCATGCCGGGCGATCGAGCGCCTGTGGATCTCGTCCGGGCCATCGGCCAGGCGGAGCGTGCGCAGGTGCGCGTACATCATCGCCAGCGGGAAGTCGTCGCTGACGCCGCCGCCGCCGTGGACCTGGATCGCGCGGTCGACGACACGCAAGGCGACGTTCGGCGCCGCCACCTTGATCGCCGCGATCTCGGTGCGCGCGTGCTTGTTGCCGACCGTGTCCATCAGCCACGCGGTCTTCATCGTGAGCAGCCGCGCCATCTCGATCTCGATCCGCGACTCGGCAATCCAGTCCTGCACGTTCGAGCGGGCGGCTACGGGCTGGCCGAAGGTGACGCGGGCGCTCGCGCGGGCGCACATCAGCTCGAGCGCCCGCTCGGCGGCGCCGATCGCCCGCATGCAGTGATGGATCCGCCCCGGACCGAGACGGGCCTGGGAGATCAGGAACCCGTCGCCTTCGTTGCCAATCAGATTGGCGGCGGGCACGCGCACGTCGTCGAAGACGATCTCGGCGTGACCCTCCGGGTCGACGTAGCCGAACACCGGCAGGTTGCGGACGATCTGGACCCCGGGCGTGTCGCGGGGTACGAGGACCATCGACTGCTGCCGGTAGGCGGGACCATCGGGGTCGGTCTTGCCCATGACGATCAGGATCCGGCAGCGCTCGCGCATCGCGCCGGAGGTCCACCACTTGCGCCCGTTCAGGACATACTCGTCCCCCTCGCGCTCGATCCGCATCTCGACGTTGGTGGCATCGGAGCTCGCCACCGCGGGCTCGGTCATCGCGAATGCGGAGCGGATCTCGCCGTCGAGCAGCGGACGCAGCCACCGCTCTTTCTGGTCGGGGCTTCCGAACACGGTGAGCACCTCCATGTTGCCGGTGTCCGGGGCGGCGCAGTTGCAGGCCTCCGGCGCGATGTGGCTGCGGCCCATGATCTCGGCCAGCGGCGCGTAGTCCACGTTGCTCAGCCCGGGAGCGCCGGCATCGGCATCGGGGTGGGGCAGAAACAGGTTCCACAGGCCGAGGTCTTGCGCCCGCTGCTTGAGCTCCTCCATCACCGGCGGGTGGAAGTGCGGCCGTCCCGACCCGAGCAGCTGCTCTCGGTAGATCGCCTCGGCCGGATACACATGCTCGTCCATGAACTGCAGCAGGCGCTCGCGCAGCTCCTGGCAGCGGTCGCTGAGCTCGAATTCCATCTTCCTGCTCTCCCTTCAGATGTAGGTTGCGCTGCGGATGCCAAGGGCGCCCACCCACAGCCGGGTGAGTACGCCCACCAGTGCCTCAACCGACTCGGTGCCGACGCCCTGCACGTAACGGAGGTAGGCGACGCGGCTGACCATCGCGCTGAGCGCGCGTGCGGCCAGTTGCGCATCGAGCTGAGGATCGGCCACGCCGCGGCGCTGCAGCGCCACGAGCGCGCGGGCGTTGCGCTCCGTGAACGCCCGCGCTCGCCGCAGGCGCTGGCGCCGGAAGTCCTCGTCGATCTGCGAGACCTGCTCCATCAGCGCCATCAGCCTGGCGTTGCGGCGGTAGGCGAGCAGATAGGCGCGATTGGCCGCCTCGATCACGTGGACCGGGTCATCCCGGTCGGCCGGCTCCAGTATCCGGGGATGGAGCATCTCCTCCTCGACGTCCGCCATCACCGCCCCGAACACCTCCTGCTTGCTCGTGAAGTAGGTGTAGAACGAGCCGGCCGCGACGCCGGCCTCGGCCGATATGTCGGTGATCCTGGCGTCGAGATAGCCGTCGCGTTCGAACACCGCGCGTGCGGCTTGCACCAGCGCGATGCGGGTCCGCGTGCCGCGGGCGCTGACGGGGGCGCGGCCAGTGTGGGCGGGAAGCTGCCTCGGCACGGCGGCACAAGCCTAGGCGCTGTTGAATCGCGTTTCAACTTCGATTAGTCTCGGCGTCGCGATGGAGCTCCGCGACCGAAACCTCGTGATCACCGGCGCGGCGAGCGGGATCGGGCGGGCGCTCGCCGAGCGCTTCGCCGCGGAAGCGCCGCGTGCGCTGACGGTCGCCGACCTCGACCTTCCGGGGGTCGAGGCGGTGGCGCGGGCCACTGGCGCACAAGCGGTAAGGGCCGACGTGAGCCGGGAGGAGGAGATCCAGGCGCTGATCGCGCGGGCGCTGGAGGCCGGCGGCGAGATCGACCTGTTCTTCTCCAACGCGGGCGTCCCCGGCCCGGCGGGCGGCCCGGAGGCCGCGGACGCGGAGTTCGAGCTGGCCTGGCGGGTGAACGTGATGGCCCACATCTGGGCGGCGCGGGCGCTGCTACCGGGGATGGTGGCGCGCGGCGACGGCTATCTGCTCAGCACGGCCTCCGCCGCGGGCCTACTCATGCAGGTCTCGGCGATGCCCTATTCGGTGACCAAGCACGCCGCCGTGGCCGTCGCCGAATGGCTTTCGGTGACCTACGGGGACGCGGGGGTCAAGGTCTCGTGCCTGTGCCCCCAGGCGGTGCGGACTCCGATGCTCGAGGGCGCCCTCGAGGACCCGGTGGCCGCGGCGGCGTTGCTCTCCGACGACGTCATCGAGCCGGCCGAGGTGGCCGAGACGGTGATCGCGGCGATCCGCGAGGAGCGCTTTCTGATCTTGCCGCACGCGGCGGTGGCGGGGCACATGGCGCTCAAGGGCGCTGAGCCCGAGCGCTGGCTGCGAGGAATGCGCCGGCTCGTCCGCGGCGCCCGGGGATAGAGACCCTCTCTCAGGGGCGAACCGCGCGGCGCAGGCGGCGAACGAAGCGGCCGAGGTGCCCGTGAGCGTTGGCGGCGAAGCCGGTCGCCCCGAGGAAGACCACGAACACCCCGGCGGCCAGCGCGAGGCCGGCGAGCAGGACCGGCCAGCGGCGCTGCAGGAAATCGCGTCCGGCCCGCAGCATCGGCGCGGCGCGGTCGCCGGCGAACATCAGAGTGGCGACGATGCCGAGCAGCGGCAGCACGAAGCAGAAGTTGAACAGCACGATCAGTCCGACCGCGCGCGCCGGGTCGGGGTCAGCACCGACGATCGCGGCGATCGCGGCGAAGTACGGAAACGCGGTCGGCAGCTCGACCGCCGTGATCGTCGCCCCCAGCAGCGCGCTCGAACGGCCGCGCTCGTTCGGCCGGGGGGGATCGCGCTCGGCGAGGTTCGCGCGATGGCGCCAGAGCAGTGAGGCGCCGCCGATCATCACGAGTCCAGCGGCGATCTCAATCATGTGACCGACTTGGTGGTGCGGGTGCGGGATGAGCGAGAACAGGAGTCGCCCGGGCCCGAGAGCAATGGCCACGCCGCCCACCAGGTAGACCGAGAACACTCCGAGGGTGAACTGGGCGACGCGCTCGGCGGCGGACTCACCCGTGGCCAGATAGAGCGCCGGCGCGATCGTCGAAGGGTTCAGCGAGTCGGCCAACCCGATCGAGATCACGATGCCGATGAGGCGGATCATGCCCCGGATTCTTCCCGCCCGTGGCCACCGCCGGGCTACAAGATGTGAAGCTCCTCACCTTCGTCCTCGCCCTCGCCGACCGGCCGCTCGCAGGTCGGACACCACCAGCGGGCCTCCATCGGCGTGCCGCAGACCGCGTGGCGTGGGGCCGATCCGCCCTCGGCGTTGCGGGCGCCCCAGCCGGTCAGCAGCCGCAGGACGCCGGCCAGCTCCTGCCCGGCGGCCGTGAGCTCGTAGACGAACCGCGGCGGGCGCTGCGAGTACGGTCGCGCGACGACGAGCGCGTTGCGCTCGAGCTGGCGCAGCCGCTGGGTGAGCACGTTGGGCGCGATCCCGCTGACCTCGCCCTGGAGGTCGCCGAAGCGCCGCGGGCCGTCGAGCAGCGCGGCCACGAGGAGCAACGTCCAGCGGTCGCCAACCGTGGCGAGGGCGTCGGCCAGCGCCGTCTGCGGCGATTCGGTGTCGGCCGGGGTGGATGGAGGAACGCTCACGTCTCCAGATCGTAGGGAGCGGTGCGGCGAGCAGACGCTTTTCTCCGAAGAGGGGTGGGACTCGGCCCGCTGCATCGACTCGCGACGCTTCTGACCCACCCCGCCACACAGCGCGGCTACCGCCGGGGCTCGCGGGTTCCGTGGGCGCGTGACGCATTTTCCATAAGTGCTAGATTGTCACTTGCTATATGCAAGTAACGCGCCGCCGCCCGAGCGACACGATCGGGCGACGAAGCACCGGAAAAGGTCGAAGGCGGGAGATGAAACGCATGACTGCGGCAGACGAAGGCATACCGGCGGCGGATGAAGGCATGACGGCGGATGAAGGCATGACGGCGGATGAAGGGATGACGGCGGATGACGGGATGACGGCCATGACTGGACGTACGAACGTGATCGACGAGATCGGAGCTGCGATCGGCGAAGCGGCGCACCGCCAAGGCCCGGCGGTGGTGGGGCTCGGGCGGGGCTGGAGCCTCGGATCGGGCGTCATCGTCGCGCCTGGGCGCGTACTCACGAGCGCCCACAACCTCCGCCACGACGAGGTCACGGTCACCTTCGGTGACGGCCGCCGCGTGCCCGGGCGGGTGGCCGGGTCCGATCCGGATCTCGACGTGGCGGTGATTGAGGTAGACACCGGCGCGGCGGCGCCGGTCACCTGGCCGGACGCCGACCCGCCGGCGATCGGGCGCCCCGTGATCGCGCTGGCCAATCCCGGCGGCCGCGGCCTGCGCGCGACGCTCGGATTCGTCTCTGCGGGGGCGCGGAGCTTCAGGGGACCGCGGGGACGGCGGATCAGCGGGGCGATCGAGCACACCGCGCCGCTTCCGCGCGGGTCCTCGGGCGGCCCGCTGCTCGACACCGCCGGCGCGCTCATCGGGATCAACTCGCTGCGCAGCGACGGCGGCCTCATCCTGGCCGTTCCCGCCGACGCGGCGCTGCGCGAGCGCGTGGAGGCGCTCGGACGCGGCGAGGCACCGAGCCGCGCCCGCCTCGGCGTAGCGATCGCGCCACCCCGTGTGGCGCGGCGGATGCGCCGCTCGGTGGGACTGCCCGAGCGCGATGGCGTACTCGTCCGCGCGGTGCAGGACGGCAGCCCGGCGGCCCGCGCCGGCCTGGCCCGGGGCGATTTGATCGTCGCCGCCGGCGGCCGGACGGTCGACCACGTCGACGTCCTGTATGACGCCCTCGACGCCGCCGCGGGCGGCGGGCGGCTCGAGCTGGCGATCGTCCGAGGCACGGAGGAGCGAACGGTCACGGTCGCCTTCGCGGAGGCGGTTCTGTGAGCGCCGCAACGCCGACTCACGACGACGAGCGCTCGGCCACCGAGAGCGAGGCGCTCGACGCCTACTCGCGCGTCGTCACCGGGGTGGCCGAGCGGCTGGCGCCGAGCGTGGTCAACCTGCGGGTCAGCCGCGAGGGCCGCGGCGGCCGCATGCCGGTCGGCGCCGGGAGCGCCGTGGCCCTCACCCCGGACGGCTTCCTGCTCACCTCCGCGCACGTCGTGGCCGGGCCGGGGCGGGGCGGCCGGGCGATGTTCGTCGACGGCCGCGAGCTGCGCTTCCGCGTCGTCGGGGTCGACCGGCTGAGCGACCTCGCGGTGCTGCGGGCCGACGGCGACGACCTCGTCCCCGCCGAGCTCGGCGCCGCCGAGCGGCTGCGGGTGGGCCAGCTGGTGGTGGCGATCGGGAATCCGAACGGCTTCGCCGGCTCGGTCACCGCCGGCGTGGTGTCCGCGCTCGGCCGCTCGCTGCCCGCCCGGTCGGGGCGCACGATGCGCTACATCGACAACGTCATCCAGACCGACGCCGCGCTCAACCCGGGCAACTCGGGCGGGGCGCTGGCCGACAGCTCGGGGCGGGTGATCGGGATCAACACCGCGGTCGCAGGAGTCGGCCTCGGCCTGGCCGTGCCGATCAACGCCGCCACCCGGCGGATCGTCGGCGCGCTGATGCGCGACGGGCGAGTCCGCCGTGCGTACATCGGGATCGCCGGCGGCCCGCGCCCGCTGCCGCCGTTCGCCCGGGTGCGGCTGGCGCGCGAGTCCGCGGTCGAGGTCGTGGAGGTGATCGCCGGGAGTCCGGCCGAGCGCGGCGGCCTGCGCCCGGAGGACATGATCGTGGAGCTCGGCGGCCGCGCGGTGGAGCGCGTCGACGACGTACAGGCGCTGATGAGCCACGACGCGATCGGCCGCTCGCTGGCCGCGCGGGTGCTGCGCGGCGATCGCTGGCTCGATCTCGATCTGCGGCCGGTCGAGCTCGCGGAGTAGCTACACTCCGGTCTGGCGCCGGGCGGCGTTCGTCTTCACGCCTGCGGCCCGTCGCCGCAGTCCTGACCACCCCGTAGGGAACACGTAGATGGCTCGTGGAGACGTTCGGATCGCTGCCACTCTGGCCTGTGAAGAGTGCAAGCGCCGCAATTACCAGACCAACAAGAGCAAGCGCAACAACCCCGAGCGCCTGCAGCTGCGCAAGTACTGCCGGTGGTGCAAGCGCCACACCGCTCACCGCGAGACGCGCTGAGCTGACCGGAGGTCTCGGTGGCTCGCAACCGCAAACGAGCGAAGGACCGGCGCGCCCGGCGCCCCGAGCCGGTGGCCATGCGCCGGACCGAGCGGCAGGATCCGCCCGCCCCGATCGGACACGCCACTCCCGACGTCGAGCTGGCCGAAGCGCAGCTGGCGCTCGGGCGCCCCGAGCTGGCGCCCGAGCCGGACCCGGAGGCGCCCGCGCCCGAGCTCGACGGGGAGGCGCCCGAGCCGGACCCGGAGGCGCCCGCGCCCGAGCTCGACGCACAGGCCCCCGATTCCGAGCGGGAGGCGCCCGATTCCGAGCTCGACGCACAGGCCCCCGATTCCGAGCGGGAGGCGCCCGAGCTTTACCGGGAGCCGCCCGAGCTTGACGAGGAAGCGCCCGAGGACGACCTCGAGGAGCTCGAGCCCGACCAGGACCCTGAGATCGCGCCCGCGGCCGGCGCACTGGCCGTGCCGGCGGCCCGCGCGCCGGAGCGCAGAGCCAATCCCAGCACGCGCGTCGTACACTTCCTACAAGCGAGCTGGCGCGAGCTGCAACGTGTGCAGTGGCCGGACCGCCGTCAGGTGATACAGGCCACGGGCGTCGTCATCGGGTTCGTGATCGTCGCCGGCGTCTACCTCGGCTTGGCCGACCTGGTCGCGACCAAGCTCATGAATCTCATCCTCAAGTAGAGCGCCCGGGCGCGGGCACAGGAAAGCAATGTTCCGCTGGTACGTAGTCAACACATACTCGGGTCACGAGAACAAGGTCAAGCACAACCTCGAGCACCGCGTGGTCTCGCTGGGTCAACAGCGGGCGATCCGCCAGATCGTGGTCCCCACCGAGTCGGTCTCGGAGATGAAGGACAACCAGAAGATCACGGTGGAGAAGCGCACGATGCCGGGCTATGTGCTCGTCAACATGGACCTGAACGAGGACTCGTGGTCGCTGGTCAAGGGCACCCCGGGGGTGACCGGCTTCGTCGGCGCCTCGAATGAGCCGGTGCCGCTGACCCAGGACGAGGTCAACCGCCTGCTGCACCGCGAGCAGGAGGTGCGGCCCCGCAGCCGGGCGCAGTTCTCGATCGGCGAGTCGGTGAAGGTCATCTCCGGCCCTCTGTCAGACTTCTCCGGCGAGATCTCCGAGGTCAACGAGGACGGCCAGCGCCTGAAGGTGCTGGTGTCGATCTTCGGGCGCGAGACGCCGGTGGAGGTCGGGTTCGACCAGGTCAAGAAGGTCTAGGCGATGGCGAGAAAGGTACTCACCCAGATAAAGCTCCAGGCGGTGGCCGGCCAGGCCAGCCCCGCGCCGCCGGTCGGCCCGGCGCTCGGTCAGCACGGCGTCAACATCATGGAGTTCGTGAAGGCGTTCAACGCCCAGACCCAGTCGGAGATGGGCACGGTGATCCCGGTGGTGATCACGGTCTACGAGGACCGATCGTTCACCTTCGTGACCAAGAGCCCGCCGGCCGCCGTGCTGATCAAGCAGGCGCTGTCGCTCGAGAAGGGCTCGGCCGAGCCGCACCGCGACAAGGTCGGCCGGATCACCCTGGACCAGCTCCGGGAGATCGCCGAGCGCAAGATGAAGGACCTGAACGCAAACGACGTCGACGCCGCGGCGAAGATCATCGCCGGGACCGCTCGGTCCATGGGCGTGGAGGTGGTGTGATGGCACATCGCGGCAAGGCCTACGAGGACGCCAAGCAGCGCTTCGATCGCGAGCGCGAATACTCGCCCGCGGAGGCGATCACGCTGCTCAAGCAGCTCTCCGGGGCCAAGTTCAACGAGTCGGTCGAGGTCCACGTCCGCACCGGGCTGAATGTTCGGCACGCCGATGAGCAGCTGCGCGGAACCGTCGCGCTGCCCAACGGCCTCGGCAAGGACGTCAAGGTCGCCGTGTTCGCCAAGGGCGACAAGGCACGCGAGGCCGAGGAGGCCGGCGCGGACATCGTGGGCGCCGAGGACCTCGCCGCGCGGATCCAGGACGGCTTCGACGACTTCGACGTGGCGATCGCGACGCCGGACCTGATGCCGGTGGTCGGGCGGCTGGGGCGGATCCTCGGGCCGGCGGGCAAGATGCCCAACCCCAAGGTCGGGACGGTGACGATGGACGTCGCCCGGGCGGTCCAGGAGACCAAGGCGGGGAAGGTCGAGTACCGCACCGACCGCAACGCGAACGTTCATCTGGTCATCGGCAAGAAGGACTTCGATGACGTCCGCCTGCTTGAGAACTACGCCGCGGTGATGGACGAGCTGATTCGCGCCAAGCCGTCGGCGGCCAAGGGCCGCTATATCCGCACGGTGACCTTCGCGACGACGATGAGCCCTGGGGTGAAGGTGGACCCGTCCCGGACGCGGGCGATCGTCGAGGAGCCGCTCGCCGCATAGACTGTTGTCGATACTGCCCGAGACCTCCGGCGGCCAGCGCATAAGCCCGGACTAGGCGGACTCTCGACTGAAGGCCAGGTCGCTGGTCTCCTTCGATGCCCGCCGCTCGGCGATTCGAGGAGACCATGAACAGAGATCAGAAAGCAGCAGTCGTAGAGGAGATCGCCGGCCAGATCGAGGCCGCGCAGGCGGTCTTCGCCGTGGACTACCGCGGTCTCAGCGTCGTCCAGGCCGCCGAGCTCCGCGAGCGCCTGCGCGGCTCGGACACGCGCTTCCGGGTGGTCAAGAACTCACTCTCCGAGCGGGCGGCCGACCGCGCCGGAGCGGAGTCGCTGAAGGCGCTGCTCGTCGGGCCGACGGCGCTCGCGCTGGTCGGCGGCGACGCCGCCGTCGCCGCCAAGGCGCTGAACGACGCCGCCCGGACGATGAACGCGCTGGAGTTCAAGGGCGGGCTGATGAACGGCACCAGCCTGAGCGCCGACGACGTCCGCGCGATCGCGCGGCTTCCGGCCCGCGAGGTGCTGAACGCCCAGCTCGTCGGCACGATCGCCGCCCCGCTCACCGGCCTGGCCCGGACGCTGAACGCGCTGATCGCCGGCGTCGCCGTCCAGCTCCAGGCGATCGCCGATCAGGGACTGGTGGGGGGAGAGGCGCCGGCAGAGCCGGCGCCCGTATCCGTGGCTGCCGCGGAGCCGCCGGCCGACGCAGCGCAGCCCGAGCCGACCCCCGAAACAACTGAACAACCGGCCGCGGACGACGCCGAGAGCGGTCCGTTCGAGGCGTAAGGAGGAACCATGGCAACAACTCAGGACTGGATCGACGAGCTGAAGTCGATCTCCGTGCTCGAGCTCTCCGAGCGGATCAAGGCGCTCGAGGAGGCGTTCGGCGTGTCGGCCGCCGCGGTCGCCGCGGCGGCGCCGGCCGGCGCCGGGGTGGCGACCGATGGCGCCGCCGAGGAGGTCGAGGAGCAGACGTCGTTCAACGTCCTGCTGCAGGCCGCCGGCGAGAAGAAGATCCAGGTCATCAAGGTCGTGCGCGCCGCGACCGGCCTTGGCCTCAAGGAGGCCAAGGCGCTGGTCGACGAGGCCCCGAAGCCGGTCAAGGAGGGCGTCGACCGTGCCGAGGCCGACCGGCTGAAGACCGAGCTCGAAGAGGCCGGCGCGACCGTCGAGTTGCAGTAGCCACGTAACGGGGCGCCCGTCCTCGGGCGCCCTATCCACCCCGCGAGGCGCGGCGGACGATCCGCGCGCCCGCGCGCAGCGGACGGGTGATCCGCCAGCTCCAGGACGCTTCGTAGCGGCGCCCGAGCTCGGCCAGCGCGCGCTCGCGGTCGCGCTCGACCTGGCGGACGTTGTGGCGCAGCGCGAGGTACTCGCGCGGATCATCGGCCGGCGCCTCGAGCTCGGCGACGGTGAGCTCGACGTCGCGCTTTCGCAGCAGCACCCAGGTCTGCCCGTGGATCTGCGGGGCGATGGCCAGGATCTCGAACGCCCGGCCCCAATGGGCCCGGACCCACCAGTCGGACATCAGCACCACCGGCCCGCCATCGTCCCAGCGCTGGTCGCGGCGCAGCACGTTCATGCCCACCCGGTCCTCGTCCCACGGCTCGTGGGTGAACACCTCGCCGTTCCAGCGGCCCATGTACGTCGCGATCAGCAGCCCGCCCGGCATCAGCAGTCGATGGAGATCGAGCAGCCAGGCCAGCGAGCTGTCGGTCAGGTGGGTGAACACCGACAGCGCCCAGGCGAGGTCGATGCTCCCGGCCTCGAGCGGGAGCGGCGGCTCCGGCTCATTGCGGATCACGTGCAGCGGCGGGGAGAGCGCGTGCTCGAGCCACTCGATGCTCGCGGCGTCGACGTCGGCGCCCCAGAGCTCGCCGCGCTCGGCCTCGGCGAGGAAGTGCCGGAGGGTGCGCCCGGCGCCACACCCGAAATCGAGGACGCGCCGGCCGGCGAGCGAGTACCCGTCCGGCAGCAGGCCGAGCAGCGCCGCCTTCGTCTCCGCGCCGAGTCGCTCGTAGGCTCGGAAGGGATCGCCGCGGCCCGCGAGCGAGCAGACCCGGTTGGCCAGGTGCAGCGGTGGATACGGGGGGTCGGCGGCCGCCGGCATCAGCGCCCGACAGTGTGGCCGAACACCCGAGCTTGCCGTGGCGGCGATTTCCCCGTACACTGCCTCCGTCAGCCAATAGCCGTAGCCGCCCGATCTAAGACGGCGCCGCGCCACATACGCGGTGATCCGGAGGGCGGGGTCCGTGAGTGCTGAGCAGCCTGCACAGGGCAACGATGCCGTGTGCTATCTTTGCTGGTCGGGCTCCAGGAAGCTTCGCGCCTCCAGGAGCGCTGATCTGCCTCCCTCTCGACCGCCCGAGGAGTCGCCGCCTTGGCAACCACTCATGCCCCCCGGACGCGCCGGTCGTTCGCGCGTCTGAACAAGGTCCTTGAAGTCCCCAATCTGATCGATATTCAACGCAAGTCCTTCCAGTGGCTGACCGACCCCAACGGCGGCGGCCTGCGCGAGACGATCGACGACATCTCCCCGATCGAGGACTACACCGGAAACCTCGCCGTCCAGTTCGGCGATTTCACCTTCGACGAGCCCGTGGCCAGCCTCGAGCAGTGCCGCGAGAAGGATCTGACCTACGCGCGGCCGCTCACCGTCACCGTCGCCTTCATCAACCGCGAGACCGGCGAGATCCGCGAGCAATCGGTGTTCATGGGCGATTTCCCGTGGATGACCGAACGCGGCACGTTCGTGATCAACGGGACCGAGCGCGTGGTCGTCACGCAGCTGGTCCGCTCGCCCGGCGCCTACGTGATGGAGCCCAAGGACCGTGAGAAGCAGGTCTTCATCGCGAACCTGATGCCCGCCCGCGGTTCGTGGCTCGAGCTCGAGATCGACAAGAAGGGCCGGGTCTACGTCCGCATCGACCGCAAGCGCAAGCTGCCCGTGACGGTGCTGCTGCGCGCGATGGGCTACGCCTCCGACGAGGAGATCCTGAACCTCTTCGACAACTCGCTCTACATCCAGCTGACCCTCGACGCCGACCCCGACATGGTCCGCAGCGAGGAGGGGTCGCTGATCGAGCTGTTCAAGAAGCAGCGTCCCGGCGAGCCGCCGTCGGTCGACGCCGCCCGCTCGCTGCTCAACCAGCTGTTCTTCGACCCCAAGCGCTACGACCTCACCCGGGTCGGCCGCTACAAGCTGAACTCGCGCCTCGGGCTGGACATCGACCTCGAGACCCGCACCCTGACCCACGACGACATCATCGCGCTGGTCAAGGAGCTCGTCTCGCTCCCGAAGCGCCTCGGCATTCCCGAGGAGCTCGACGGTGAGGTCAAGGACTTCGCCGCCGAGGCGATGTCGCTGCCGCGTGAGCCGGTGCTCGACCACCTCGACGAGTACGAGCACTTCGGCAACCGCCGCCTGCGCACGGTCGGCGAGCTGATCCAGGAGGCGTTCCGGATCGGCCTCTACCGGATGGAGCGCGTCGTGCGCGAGCGCCTGACCACCGAGGACGCCGACACGATCACCCCGCAGACGATCGTCAACATCCGCCCGGTGGTGGCGGCGCTCAAGGAGTTCTTCGGCTCGAGCCAGCTCTCGCAGTTCATGGACCAGACCAACTCGCTGGCCGGGCTCACGCACCGGCGGCGGCTGAGCGCCCTCGGCGCCGGCGGCCTCACCCGCGAGCGTGCCCCGATCGAGGTGCGCGACGTCCACCCGACCCACTACGGACGGATGTGCCCGATCGAGACCCCCGAGGGCCCGAACATCGGCCTGATCGGCTCGCTGTCCTCCTACGCGGAGATCTCCGAGCACGGCTTCGTGACCACCCCCTACCGGGTCGTGCGCGAGGGGCGGGTGACCGACGAGATCGTGCATCTCGACGCCACCCAGGAGGAAGAGCAGCTGATCGCCCAGGCCAACACGCCGGTGGACGAGTCGGGCCGGCTGACCGGCGAGGAGATCATCTGCCGCACTCAGGCCGGTCAGTACGTGACCGCGCCGCCGGAGCGGGTCGACCTGATCGACGTCTCGCCGGAGCAGATCTGGTCGGTGGCCACGGCGATGATCCCGTTCCTCGAGCACGACGACGCCAACCGCGCCCTGATGGGCTCGAACATGCAGCGCCAGGCCGTGCCGCTGCTGGTCACCGACGCGCCGCTGGTCGGCACCGGGATGGAGCGCCGGGCGGCGATCGACACCGGTGACGTGGTGGTGGCTCGCAACGCCGGCACCGTGTCCTACGTCGACGCCGAGCAGATCGT
>JAFAXX010000063.1 GCA_019240655.1 Solirubrobacterales bacterium | reverse complement strand
CGGGGCTGATTGCGCTGTTTCACACCGGCACCACCGGGATCGGCGCCGGCATGCCGGGCGGCGGTGGCGTGCACCTGAAGTACTCGAATCCGATGTGCGTCGACGACGTCGCGGCCAACTTCCCGGGACTCGACATCATCCTCGCCCACCCGTCGTTCCCCTGGCAGGAGGAGGCGCTGGCGATCGCCGTGCACAAGCCGAACGTCTACATCGACCTCTCCGGCTGGTCGCCGAAGTACTTCCCGGAGATCCTGATCCAGTACACCAACACGCGCCTGAAGGACAAGATGCTGTTTGGGAGCGACTTCCCGCTGCTGACGCCGGAGCGCTGGCTGGCCGACTTCGAGAAGCTGCCGATCAAGGACGACGTGCGTCCGCGCGTGCTCAAGCAGAACGCGGCTCGGTTGCTCGGGCTGGACGGCGCCTGATCGGGAGGGGCCTCGCTCCGCTCGGCGTCCGTGGGGCCTGACATCCGGACGCCTTCGTGCTGCATCTTGGTCGGTCTCTCGGGTTGGGCTCGCCGAGCTCGACGGGCAGGAATGCCGCACCGGCGGCATGGCCTCCACCTCCCGCGGCTGGCGGCCGGCGCCTCAGCCCAGGCCGACGGGCGGCTTTTTCACGTTGCGGTCGCTGAGGCGCCCGGTCAGGTCCCACTGACGCTGGGCGAAGCCCACCCCCATCGGAGTGCTGGTAGGTTTGCCGGCGATGAGCGAATCGGCACCGACAGCGGCGGTCCAGGAGGGCGAGGGCCGTGGCGCGCCGACCGTCCGCGACGCCGCTCTCGACGTCATGCGGCGGTACGGGCTGACCCGCATCTTCGGCAACCCGGGATCGACCGAGATCAACTTCCTCACCGACCTGCCCGCCGACATCGAGTTCGTGCTCGGCCTGCACGAGGGCGCGGTGGTCGGGATCGCCACCGGCTACGCGATCGCCCGCGGACGCCCGGCGTTCGTCAACCTGCACACCGCCCCGGGGCTCGGCAACGCGGGCAACGCGATCGCCAACGCCCGCGACGCCAGGGCGCCGCTGGTGATCGTGGTCGGCCAGCAGGATCGCCGCCAGCTCGCGTTCGAGCCGTTCCTGACCGGCCGCCACCTGGACCGGCTGGCCGGCGAGTACCCCGTGTGGACGAACCTCCCGGCCCGGCCGCAGGACGTGCCGGGGGCGATCGCCCGGGCCTATCACGAGGCCCAGGCCGCGATGGGACCGGCGCTCGTGGTCGTCCCCATGGGCGACTGGCTCGAGCCGGCGGACGAGCTGGCGGCGGACTCGCCGCTGCGCGCCAGCGCCCCGCACTCGGTGAGTCCCCACGACGTCGCGGAACTGGCCGAGCTGCTCGCCGGCGCTCGGGCGCCGGCCCTGGTCGTCGGGGCCGAGGACAGCCACGAGGCGTGGGACGGCGTGGTCGCGCTCGCCGAGCGCCTGCGCTGTCCGGTCTGGCAGGAGCCGTTCATCCGGCGGGCCGGCTTTCCCCAGGACCACGAGCTGTTTGCCGGCCACATCGGCTGGCGGCGCCAGGTCATGCACGACGTCCTGGCCGAGCACGACGTGGTCGTCGCGGTCGGGACGAACGCCTTCCGCCTGTACCTGTTCGATCAGCCGCTCCGGCTGGTCGAGGCGCAGACCCGGGTGGCGGTCATCACCGCCGATCCCGCCGAGGCCTACCGCAGCCCGTGCGAGCTGGCGATCGTGGCGCCGGTCGCGGAGACCTGCCGCGCGCTGGCCGGTCTCGTGCCCGACCGGCGCGCGCCCGAGCGTCGCACGCCCGCCCCGCAATCGTTCCAGCGCCCGGCGGCGCTGGCGCCGCCGGCGGCCGGCGAGCCGCTGCGCCCGGGCCACGTGCTCGACGCGTTGGCCGAACGGATGCGCGAGGACTCGGTGATCGTCGAGGAGACGCCCTCGAGCCAGCCCGAGCTCTACCGGCGGATCCGGATCCGCGCGCCGCTCGGCTTCGTCGGCACCGCGAACGGCGGCCTCGGCTTCGGCCTCTCCGGGGCCATCGGCCTCGCCATGGGGTTGCCGAAGCGGCCGGTGATCGCCGTGCTCGGCGACGGCGCGTCGATCTACTCGATCCAGGCGCTGTGGAGCGCCGCGCGCTACCGCGTCGGCGTTCTGCTGATCGTGATGGCCAACGGCGGGTATTCGGTCATGGATGCCCTCGCGCGCGAGCACGGCGGTCAGGCGCCCTGGCCACGCTTCGAGTCGGTCGACATCTCCGCCCTGGCGCGGGCGTTCGGCTGCCCCGCCGTGCGGGTCGAGACCCACGAGGAGCTCGGGGCCGCGCTGGCGGACGCACTCGGCCGCCTGCCCGGCGCGGATCAGCCCCTGGTCCTGGAGGTCACGGTCGGTGAGTGAGCCGATCGGCCGCGGTAAGGTGCGGCCTCGTGGCTGAGCTGACCACGCTCCGCGAGGGGGTCGGCGCCCTGATCCGGGAGGGAGACTCGGTCGCCCTCGAGGGCTTCACCCACCTGATCCCGTTCGCCGCCGGTCACGAGATCCTCCGTCACGGACGGCGTGAGCTCGAGCTGATCCGGATGACCCCCGATCTGCTGTACGACCAGATGATCGGCGTGGGGGCGGCGCGCCGGCTGGTCTTCTCCTACGGCGGCAACCCGGGCGTCGGCGGGCTGCACCGCTTCCGGGACGCGATCGAGAACGGGTGGCCGCATCCGCTCGAGATCGAGGAGCACAGCCACGCCGGGATGGCGAACCGTTTCGCCGCCGGCGCGGCCAGGATGCCGTGCGCGCTGATGCGCGGTTATCTCGGCACCGACCTGATGGCCCACACCCGCGTGGAGCGCGTCACCTGCCCGTTCACCGGCGAGGAGCTCGTGGCGGTGCCGGCCCTGAATCCCGACGTGGCGGTGATCCATGCCCAGGAGGCCGACCGGCTCGGCAACGTGCAGCTGTGGGGCATCCCCGGCGTCCAGAAGGAGGCCGTGCTGGCGGCCGAGCGCTCGCTGGTCACGGTCGAGCGGATCGTCGATGAGCTCGAGCCGAAGCCCGGCGGGGTGGTGATTCCCGGCTGGGCGATCGACGCGGTCGCCGAGGCGCCCGGAGGCTCGCGGCCGTCGTACAGTCTCGGCATCACCGACCGTGACAACGACTTCTACCGGTTCTGGGACAAGCTGAGCCGGGACCGCGACGCGTTCACCGATTGGATGAACGAGAACATCCTCGGAGAGGAGGTGGCGGCACGATGACCGTCCAGCAGAGCCCGGCCGCGAGCGCCGAGGCCACCGCCGGCGAGATCCAGACCGTGGTGGCCGCGCGGCGCCTGCGCGGAGTGGGCTCGGTGTTCATCGGCGTCGGGCGTCCGAGCACCGCCGCGATCCTGGCCCGCATGGTCCACAACCCGGACCTGGTGCTGGTCTACGAGTCCGGAACGATCGGCGCCAAGCCGTACCACATCCCGCTCTCGATCGGCGACGGCGAGCTCGCCGAGACGGCCGACTCGATCGTCTCGGTGCCGGAGATGTTCAATTACTGGATCGGGCCGGGCCGAATCGACGTCGCGTTCCTCGGCGCCGCCCAGGTCGACCGCCACGCGAACCTCAACTCCACCGTGATCGGCGACTACAACCATCCCAAGACTCGCCTTCCCGGGGCGGGCGGCGCGCCGGAGATCGCGGCGAGTTGTGGGGAGGTGATCGTGATCGCGCCGCACACGCAGCGCACGTTCGTCGAGCGGCTGCATTTCTGCACGACGGTGGGACACGGCGACGGCCCGGGCGCGCGCGAGCGTCTCGGCTTCCGCGGCGCCGGACCGACCGCGGTGATCACCGATCTCGGTGTGCTCGAACCCGACCCGGAGTCCAAGGAGCTCGTGCTCGTCCAGCTCCATCCCGGGGTCGACGTCGGGCAGGTCCGCGAGGCGACCGGTTGGGATCTGCGCGTCGGCGAGGCGCCGGCGGTCACCGAGCCGCCCACCGGCGAGGAGCTCGAGGCGCTTCGGGAGCTGGTCAGCCGATGAGCGCGGCCTTCGTCGTCGACGCCGTCCGGGCGCCGTTCGGACGCTACGGCGGCGGGCTGGCCGGGGTGCGCCCGGACGACCTCGGGGCCCACGTGGTCCGCTCGCTGCTCGAGCGGGTGCCGGGGCTCGAGCCCGAGCGAATCAACGAGGTGATCTTCGGCGACGCCAACCAGGCCGGCGAGGACAACCGCAACGTCGCCCGGATGGCGGCGTTGCTGGCCGGGCTGCCGACCAGCGTGCCCGGCAGCACGGTCAATCGTCTGTGCGGCTCGAGCCTCGACGCGGCCATGCAGGCCAGCCGCCAGATCGAGCTCGGCGAGGCCGATATCGTGCTGGTCGGCGGCGTCGAGTCGATGAGCCGCGCGCCGTGGATCCTGCTCAAGCCCGAGCGCGGCTTCCCGCGCGGCCACGAGCAGCTTTTCTCGAGCACGCTCGGGTGGCGGATGGTCAACCCGGAGATGCCCGAGCAGTGGACGATCTCGCTCGGCGAGAGCGCGGAGAAGCTGGCCGGGATCTACCACGTCTCCCGCGAGGCCCAGGACGAGTTCGCGCTGCGCAGCCATCAGCGGGCGGCCGCCGCCTGGGAGAACGGCTTCTACGAGCGGTGGGTGATCCCCGTGCCCGACACCGAGCTCGATCGCGACGAGAACATCCGCCCCGACTCGACGCTCGAGAAGCTGGCCCGGCTGAAGCCCGCGTTCGCCCAGGACGGCACGGTCACCGCGGGCAACTCCTCCCCGCTGAACGACGGCGCCGGAGCGGCGCTCCTCGCCGGGGAGGCCGCGGTGAAGTCGCTCGGCGCCGAGCCGCTGGCCCGGGTCGTGTCCCGCGGGGCGGCCGCCGTCGACCCGGACGTGTTCGGCATCGCCCCCGTGAAGGCGGCCAACATCGCGCTCGAGCGGGCCGGGATCACCTGGGAGGACATCGAGGTGGTCGAGCTGAACGAGGCGTTCGCCTCGCAGTGCCTGGCCGACATCGGCGAATGGAAGGGGCTCGACCTGGACAAGGTCAACCCGAACGGCGGCGCGATCGCGCTCGGGCACCCGCTCGGCGCGTCGGGAGTTCGCATCCTCGGCGGCCTGGCCCACGAGCTCAAGCGGCGCGGCGGCGGCTACGGCGTCGCCGCCCTGTGCATCGGCGTGGGTCAGGGGCTGGCGATCGTATTGGAGGGATGAGATGACAGAGCAACTCGAGAACACCAAAATCGTCGAGCACGGGATCTACGACCCGCTGACGGAAACGCCGACGAGCTACAAGCGCGAGCCCGAAGGGGCCCACCCACCGATGGACTTCGAGGCCTACAAGTCAACGGCGCTGCGTCACCCCAAGCAGCCGCTCGTCTACCTGCCGCAGGCAATCACCGAGATCACCGGCCCACAGCTCTCGGGCCTGGTCAAGGAGGGCGACAACGATCTCACGATCCAGCACGACGGCGAGCCGATCGGCGAGCGGATCACCGTCAGCGGCCGGGTGTTCGACACCGAGGGAAAGCCGCTGCGCGACACGCTGGTCGAGATCTGGCAGGCCAACGCGGCGGGGCGCTACCTGCACAAGTGGGACCGCTGGCCGGCGCCGCTCGATCCCAACTTCTCGGGCGCGGGCCGCACCGTGAGCGACCGCGAGGGGCACTACACGTTCACCACGATCAAGCCGGGCCCGTATCCCTGGGGCAATCACCACAACGCGTGGCGCCCCGCCCACATCCACTTCTCGCTGCTCGGCCGGGCGTTCGCCCAGCGCCTGGTCACGCAGATGTACTTCCCCGGCGACGTCTTCTTCCCTTACGACCCGATCTTCAACTCGGTTCGCGACCCGGAGGCGCGGGAGCGGATGATCTCCTGCTTCTCGATCCACGAGACGGTGCCGAACTGGGCCGCCGCCTATGAGTTCGACATCTACCTGCGCGGCCCCGGCCAGACCCCGTTCGAGGAGGCGTTTTGATCTTCGAGACCACCCCATCGCAGACCGTCGGGCCCTACTTCGCGATCGGGATGCCCTGGCCGGAGGGGCCGTTGGCGGTCACCGAGGACTCTCCAGGGGCGATCCGCATCTCGGGGACCGTGTACGACGGCGCCGGTGAGCCGATCCCAGATTTCCTGCTCGAGACGTGGCAGGCCGACCGGGAGGGCCACTTCGCGGATCAGCACGGCTACGGTGGGCGCTCGGAGGTGACCGGCTTTCGCGGCTTTGCCCGCTATGGCGAGGAGG
>JAFAXX010000138.1 GCA_019240655.1 Solirubrobacterales bacterium | reverse complement strand
GCGATGGCTACCTCTGCCGCGCATCCTGCATCCCTGGCCCGAGCAGCGCTTCGCCGCTATCACCCGAGGCAGGAGCCCAGTGCGGTAGTCCCGCACGCTGGGATCTGCGCGGGGGGCGGTCAGCAATGACCGTCCCTACCGCAACCGATCTCCGTCGGGTGGCGGGGTGTGGACGGTGTGAGTCTGGAGTGCTATCCGACTCCTGCGCGGGTGGGCTCCGGGCAGGCGGCTGCACCCGCGCGGCCATGATGTGCTCGAGGCGCGTCGATCTCGAGCAGCGGCGTAGCGTAGGTCTCGCGGCTTGTCGCTATCGCGATCGCCGCGAGCAGGCTGAAGCCGAACACCATCGCGGCGACGGGTACCCAACCGCCGGTTCCGTTCCCGGCAATCGCGTCGGCGATCGTAGGCGCCAACCCGCCGATCCCGAAGCCGATCTGTGTTCCGATCGCGACGCCGGATAGCCGGACTCTGGTCGGGAACATCTCACTGAACAGCGCCGGCCAGATCCCGTTCTGGGCGCTGTAGACGACGCCCGACATGAGAATCGCCGCAGCGAAGATCAGCACGTATCTGCTGCTGGCGATGGCCGCTAGATACGCGAACATGAGTGCGCCGCTGCCGACGGCCCCGAAGATGAAAACGGGCTTTCGGCCGATGCGGTCGGCCAGCTTGGCCCATGCCGGGATCGCTGCCAACGCAACCACGTTGGTCGCGATCAGGACCCACAGCATTGTCGTGTCGTCCAATTTCACCGTCTTGACCGCGAACGCCAGGCAGTACACCGCGAAGATCGTGCTCACGGTTGATGCGAGCGCTCCGAGGGTGACTCGGAGCACGTTCGCCCAGTGGTCGTGCAACAGCTCCGCCACTGGAACCTTGAGAACTTCGTGTTCTTCGGCCACCTTCTGGAATACCGGCGTCTCATCGAGCTTGCGGCGGATCACCAGTGCCGCGACCGCCACCACCGAGCTCAACCAGAACGGGATTCGCCAGCCCCAGCTCAGGAGTTGATGTTCGGGCAAGCTCGAGAGTGGTAGCCACAGGGCGGTGGCGATCACCAGGCCGGCCTGGGTCCCGACGAGGGTGAAGCTGGTGTAGAAGCTGCGCTGGCGATCCGGTGAATGTTCGATGCTCAGCGAGTTGGCCCCCGCCTGCTCGCCCGACGCCGCGAGTCCTTGCAGCAGCCTCAACATGACCAGCAGCGCCGGCGCCCAGATGCCGATATCCGCGTAGGTCGGCAGACACCCGACCAGAAACGTCGCCAACCCCATCCCGGCCACCGTCAGCACCAGGACGCGCTTTCGACCGTACCTATCGCCCAGGTGCCCCATGAAGAACGCGCCGATCGGGCGGACCACGTAAGCCACCCCGTAGGTGGCGAGGGACAGGAGCGTGCCGGTGGCGGGCTTTGAGCTCGGGAAGAACACCTTGCCGAACACCAGCGCCGCCGCCGTTCCGTAGATGAAGAAGTCGTAGTACTCGAGCACGCTGCCGATGCAGCTGGCCAGAGCGGCCTTCTTCGGGGTCTTCCTTCCGTCGCCGAGCCCACCCGAGCCCGGGCTATGCGTGGTTGTATGCACCGTCTCCCTCTCTTTCTGCCGGTGTAATCCGAGGACGCCGGTGAGCAAAGGCGGCCTCCGTGACCGTCTCGGGCACTCTTTGAGCGGTCATACGGACAGGCGCGTTGGCCGCTCCGTAGCCGTCGTAGCCACCTCGGCGCTCCACGACCTCGAAGAACAGTCGATCGCCGACGATCGGGGTGTAGAAGTGCAGAAACTCGCCACCCCGAGCGCGGTCGTAGAGCACGCCGCACTCTCGCATGGCCTCGATCGCGGCTGGTTCGAGATCCAGGCGAGCGGCGAGGTCGTCGTAGTAGTTCTCCGGGATGGAAAGCGGGCCGATTCCGCGCTCGCGCATGCGCTGCGCGGCACCGAAAA
Organism: Solirubrobacterales bacterium; assembly: GCA_019240655.1. Classification (GTDB taxonomy): domain Bacteria; phylum Actinomycetota; class Thermoleophilia; order Solirubrobacterales; family Solirubrobacteraceae; genus Palsa-465. The sequence goes on along the minus strand of JAFAXX010000138.1, from coordinate 14,184 downwards.
TGTCGCGGCAGGCAAAGGCGACGTGCTGTAACCCGGCATGCTGCGCCGCGTCGCGGGCGAGCACCGGAACCGTGAGGACGAGCCGGAGGTTGCCGTCGGCGGCGCTGACGGCGCGGCTTCGCACCAGGCCATCGGGCGCGGCCAGCTCGAGGCTCTCATGGGGCTCGAGGCCGAGCACCGAGCGATAGAAGAGCACCGCCTCGTCGAAGTAGTCGAACGGCTGGGCCAGCGCCACGTGATCGATGCGACTGAGACCAGTCGGCGCTTCGCGGCCGGTCGGCGCCAGTGCGTCGAAGTCCTGAAGCCACCCGCGCGTGTCCGGCTGCGCATCGCTGCGGCAGAAGAAGACGGATGTCCCGTCGGGCGCGGCGATCGACGAAAGCTCGGCCTCGTCGGGCCCCCGCTGGCGGGAGAGCACCGGCGCCAACAGCCCCTCCGCCCGCCGGGCAGAATGATCCGGGTCGGCGCTCTCGACCGCGATTGCGGCGACGCCGGGAGCGGCGGCAGCGCCCGCGTTGAGCAGTATCCGGACGTCTCCGTGCTGCCACAGCGCTACCGGCTTGGTCCGGTGCTGCGCCGTCTGGGCAAAGCCCATCGCGTGCAACAGCCGCTGCGTCTCGCCAACCGACGCCGGCTCCACTGCCAGCTCAACGAAGGCATAGCCGTGCGATGCGGCCGGTGGCGGCAGACGCCCCGAGTCGGCTCCTGGGACGAACTCCGCGAGAGCGAGCAACGAGCGCATGGCGTCGACCGCGATTCGCCGTGGGTCCGCTTGGCGAAACACGTCGTTGAAGACCTCGAGCGAGAACGGCCCGGCGTAACCCGCCTCGAGCACCCGGGCGGTGAAGTCCGCAAGCTCGAAGCCGCCCTGGCCGGGAAACGAGCGGTAATGCCGGCTCCACTGGAGCACGTCCATCACGAGATGCGGCGCGTCGGCCAGTTGGACGAAGAACAGCTTGTCCGCCGGGATCTCGGCGATCGCGTCTAGGCTCGTCCCACGCGAGAGGATGTGAAAGCTGTCCAGGCAGACCCCCAGAGCCTGGTGGTCGGAAGCGTGTACGACGCGCCACGCGCGGTCGTACTCGTTGATGTGCCGTCCCCAGGCGAGCGCCTCGTAGGCGACCCGGATGTCGCGCGCGGCCGCCCGCTCCGCGAGGGCGTGCAGCTGTTGCGCCGCGAGCCCATCGTCGTCGATCGCGTCGTCGGAAACGTTGGAGCACACCAGGATCGTGTCCGCGCCCAGTGCCTCCATGACGTCGAACTTCGCCTCCGCGCGACGTAGGTTGCGCTCCAGTTGGTCGACCGGGACGCCCTCGAAGTCACGGAACGGCTGGTAGAGGTCGATACTCAAACCAAGCTCCGCGGCTCGGATCCGGACCTCGGCCGGCGAGAGCCGTGAGCCGATGAGGTCGGGCTCGAAGAGCTCGACACCGTCGAAACCGGCATCCGCGGCGGCGGCGAGCTTCTCCTCGAGAGTGCCGCTCAGACAGATGGTGGCGATACCGGTGCGCACGGCTAGCCGGACCTCATCGCCGCCGCCGGGGCATCTTCGGCTAAACGCGCGAAGTGCCGCAGCATCCGCTCGTGGTCGGGCTTGTGCCCGGTGAACAGCGCGAACGAGAGCGCGGCTTGAAAGACGGCCATACCCCCGCCGTCGAGCGTCCGGCAACCCAGCCGCCGGGCATGGCGCAGCAGCTCCGTCTCCAGCGGCCGGTAGACCACGTCCGCGACCCACAGGCGATCGTGTAGAAGCTCCAACGGCACAGGCGCACCCGGGTGCGTCGCCATCCCGATGGGCGTGGCGTTGATCAGCCCGTCGGCCCGTGCCAGCTCGGCGGCCAATCGCGCCGGCACGCTCGCCCGATCAGCGCCGTAGCGCCGGCGAAGAGACCGCGCCGGCGAGTCGGCCCGATCCCTGTCGGTGTCGGCCACCAAAAGCCGCTCGACGCCGAGCGACATCGCAGCGTGAGCCACTGCCGCACCAGCTCCGCCGGCGCCTAGAAGCACGACTCGGTTCATCTCGACCTCAGGGAGGCCGCGGACGATGCTCTCCTGAAAGCCCGGCGAGTCGGTGTTGTGCCCGACCGCGTTCCCGTGGTCGAAGACGACAGTGTTGACGGCGCCCAGCGCCGCGGCGTCCGAGGAGAGCTCAGTCAGATGCTCGACCACCGTCTGCTTGCACGGGTGCGTGACGTTGACGCCAGTGAAGCCGAGACGCTGCGCTTCCCGCAGGAGCTCACCGACACGCTCGGGAGCCAGGCCCAGCTCGTGGATGTCTATGCGCTCATAGACATAGCGGAGGCCCAATTCCGCGGCCTCGCGCTCATGTAGGGACGGGCTCAGCGACGGACCGATATCGGCCCCGATCAATCCGACTACATAACTCGCGTGTTCGGTGATCGATCGCACAGGAATAATGAACGAACTAGTTAGTTATATCACCCTCGGGAAAGATCCTAAACGCTGCGCTGATAGAAATCGGCCGACGAATCGAAAGGACGACATGCCCGCTCCAAAGGCCGTCCCGGCGCCCGCACGCAGACGCCAGCGCGACGCAACGCAAACCCGCAACGAGATCCTCGACGTCGCCACCAAGGAGTTCGCCGACCGGGGCTACTCGGGCGCACGCGTCGACCAGATCGCCGCTCACACCCATACGACCAAGCGGATGATCTACTACTACTTCGGCAGCAAGGAGCAGCTCTACATCGCTGTCCTGAAGCAGGCCTACGGGGCGATCCGGGCCGCCGAGCAGCAAATCGAGGTAGAGCACCTCGACCCTGTCGACGCCATCCGCCGACTAGCCGAGCTGACCTTCGACCACCACGAATCCCACCCGCACTTCATACGACTGGTCAGCATCGAGAACATTCATCACGCAGAGCACCTCAGGCGCTCGCCAGGCCTCACGACTTTGAACATGCCGGCCATCGAGCTGATCGCCAAGATCCTCGAGCGCGGCCGGTCGTCGGGGGCCTTCACCCGCAGCGTCGACGCGGTCGACCTGCACATGATGATCAGCGCCTACTGCGTCTTCCGGGTGGCCAACCGGCACACGTTCGGTGCCATCTTCAACCGCGACCTCACGAGCCCGGCGCTGCGCGATCACTACCGCAACATCCTCGCCGAAATGATCGTCGCATACCTCACCGCTTCCTCGAAGCAGACATCCACGGCGGCGTAACCGAAAGCTTCCCTCGTCCGCCAACCACGAAGACGGTCGTCACGCGCCGACTCTGACCCGAGGGAGTGTCGGCCAGGAGCAGGTACGATCGAGGCGGTGCGCGGGCGCCGCCGCCCAGCCGCGCGGGCTCGGGCCGCACCCGACCGGCTCGCCGCACGAGGTCCGCTGGCGCGGTCAGCGCCGGGTTGCATGTGAAGGCTGGTCAGCGTCAGCCAGGCACAGCCTCAATGGTACGCCCGGGGCACCTCCAGTCTCAAGTTGGTCGACGAACGATCTCCCGGGAGAGCCGGACGCCGTCCTGGGAGCCGGCCCTGTTCATGGACGCCGACCTCGCCAGGGCCCGGCGCGCCGGCACCGACCGGCCGGTCCCTCCCGCGCGCGGGCGGACGCCGATGACGCGTTGTGGTCGTCGTACGGGCGATCGTCCGCACCCCGCGACAACGAGCCCGTGGCGCTGCGGGCGGCGGCATCCGGTCTATGCCCGGCGCACGAGGCCTTCGCCCCGCGCCCACTCGACGGTGCGGCGCAAGGTCTCCCGGGGGTCGGTGTAGCGCAGGCCGAGCTCGCGCTCGGCGCGCGAGCCGTCGTAGCGATGGCCGTGCAGCAGTGTGCGAACCATCTCCCGGCAGATCGGCGGCGGGCGGCGGGCGAGGCGGAAGGCGTGCTCGACCACCGCGGCGGCGCCGGTGGCCATCGGCGCCGGGAGGAGGCGCGGCGTCCGCGTGACTGCGGCCACCTCGGCGGCGAGCCCGAGCGCCTCGGGGATCGTCATCGTCACCCCGCTCAGCAGGTAGCGCTCGCCGGCAACGCCTCGCTCGGCGGCGAGCAGGTGACCCTCGACGCAGTCGGCGATGTCGACCAGGCTGACGTTGGTGGCCACGAACACCCGGAGGCGGCCGTCGAGCAGGGCGAGCAGGAACCGCCCGGTGCCGCTCGCGCGCCCGGGCCCCTGGACCGAGGATGGGTTGACGCACACGAGATCGACCCCGAGCTCCCGCGCCGCGGCGAGCGCGGCCCGTTCGCCGTCGGTCTTGGTCCGCTCGTAGGTCGAGAGGTACCAGCCCCGGTGCGGGGTGTGCTCGCTGCCCACCGTGCCTGGGGCCTCGCCGACCGTGGCCGCCGACGATGTGTGAACCAGGCGCCGGACTCCGGCGCGCCGCGCAGCACGGACCGCGGCCACCGCCCCGTCGACGTTGACGCGCCGCATCGGTCGCTCGTCGTCGACGCACAGTGTGTTGACCCCGGCCACGCCGAACGCGACCTCGCAGCTGGCCATCCCGCGTGCCAGAGCTTCCTCGTCGACGGCATCGCCGCGGATGACCTCGACCCCGCGGGCCGCGAGCCCCTGCGCCGCAGCGTCCGAGCGGGCGAGCCCCACCACCTCGTCTCCCCGCTCGAGTAGGCGCGCCACCAGCGCCCGTCCGATCACCCCGGTGCCCCCGGTGACGAAGATGCGGCTCACGCGCGCAGGGTGGCCGAGAACCGCAGCACGTAGTCGATTCCCGACCAGGCGGTGACCACCGCCGCGATCACCATCGCCCATTGATCCAGGTAGGCGCCGGCGATCACCACGTCGAAGCGCAGCATGGCCAGCGTGAGGGCGGCGAACTGCACCGTCGCCTTCCACTTGCCGAACATCGAAGTCTCGAACCGGCGCCCGCCTGAGGCGACCGCCGCGCGCAGCCCGAGGATCGCGAACTCCCGGCCGATCATCACCAGCGCGACCCACGGCGAGGCACGCTCGACCGAGACCAGCCCGATCAGCGCGGTGGCGATCAGCAGCTTGTCGGCCGTGGTGTCGAGGAAGGCGCCGAGCGGAGTGGCCACGCCCCAGCGCCGGGCCAGCCGCCCGTCGAACCAGTCGGTGGCGGCCGCGATCACGAACACGATCGCCGCTGCGGTGTAATTGCCGCCGAGCAGCAGCGCCATGATCACCGGCGCCAGCACCACGCGCAGGCCGGTGCCGACCGCGAGCATGCGAGAGGAACGCAGCGCGCTCAGGGTGCCGGCCTCCACAGGAGCATGAGGTTACATCACAGCAGCGCCGCGGCCAGCGCGCGGGCCGCGGCGCTGTCGTCGGCGTCGAGCGCCTGCCGGGCGGTCGCCTGCGCGGTGGCGAGGTCGACTTCCCTGATCGCCGCCTTGGCCTCCGGCACGAGCGCGGGTGCCATGCTGAGCTCGCTGACGCCGAGCCCGACGAGCAGCAGCGCGGCGGCGGGATCGCCGGCCAGCTCTCCGCACACGCCGACCGGACGGCCGTGGGCGGCGGCGCCGTCGACGGTCGCCTGCACGAGTCGGAGCACGCCGGGCTGCGGCCCGGTGAGCAGCGGCGCCAGGCGCTCGTCGCCCCGTTCCGCGGCCATCGTGTACTGCGTGAGGTCGTTGGTGCCGATCGAGAAGAAGTCGGCGCGCGCGGCCAGCTTCTCCGCGGTCAGCGCCGCTGCGGGGATCTCGACCATGATCCCAAGCTCGAGCGGCGCGTCGATGCCGGTGTCCGCCCGCGCCTGCGCCAGCACCGCCCGCGCCGACTCGAGCTCCTCGAGCGTCGCCACCATCGGCAGCATCGCCTTGACCGGATGCTCGGCCGCCGCCCGGAGGATGGCGCGGAACTGCGTGCTCAGTACCTCGCGGCGCGCCAGCGTCAGGCGGATCCCGCGCAGGCCGAGGAACGGGTTGGCCTCGGCGGGCATCGGCAGCGCCGGCAGCGGCTTGTCGGCGCCGGCGTCGAGCGTGCGCACGATCAGCGGCCGCCCCTCCAGGGCGCGGGCGATCTCGAGCAGCGTCTCGGCCTGCTCCGCCTCGCCGGGCAGCTCGGATCGATCCAGGAACAGGAACTCGGTGCGCAGGAGACCGACGCCCTCGGCCCCGAACTCCACTGCGCGCATCGCCTCGGCCGCGGCGCCGAGGTTGGCGAACACCTCGACCCGGGACCCGTCCCGGGTGGCCGCGGGCTCGTGCGCGCGCGCCCGTGCGGCCGCCCGGCGCTGCTCGGCGCGCTTGCGGCGCGCCGCGGCGTCGCGTACGAGCTCCGGCGGTGGCTCCACTTGAAGGCTGCCGGCGTCGCCGTCGATCAGCAGGGTCGTCCCCTCGGGGATCGCCAGGACGCCGCGGCCGAGCCCGACGACAGCCGGGAGGCCGAGCGCGCGGGCGAGGATCGCCGCGTGCGCGGTGGCGGTGCCGTGGGCGGTCGCCAATCCGCGCACCGCCGCGGGGTCGAGGCCGGCGGCGTCGGCCGGGGTCAGCTCGCCGGCGATCACCACCCCGTCCGCGGCGCCGGCGGCAGCCTCGCCGGTGAGCGCCCGGACGACCCGCCGGCCGACGTCGAGCACGTCGGTCGCACGTTCGCGCAGGATCGGCTGATCGAGCGCGCGGTAGCGGGCCGCCACCTCGCCGGCGGCGTCGTGCCAGGCTCGCTCGGCGAGGGCGCCGCCCTCGATCGCGGCGAGGGCCGGCTCGAGCATCGCCTCGTCCTCGAGCAGGGCCGCGTGGGCGTCGAAGATCTCCGCCTCGGCGCGCCCGGCCCGCTCTGCGACCACCTCACGGTCGTGCTCGATCGCCCGGCGGGCCGCGGCGATCGCCTCGGCCAGACGCTCTCGCTCGCGCTCGGGGGACTCGACCGCGCGCTCGGCGGGTGGCGGATCTTCGTCGCCGTGGAGATGGCGGGCCCGCCCAACGGCGAGGCCGCGGGCGGCCGCGACGCCGGTGAGCACCTGGCCGGGGCCGGGCGGGATGACGTAGCCCGGAGGCTCCGGGGCGGGTACGCCGTCGCCCGGGACCGGAGCCGCCGCCGTGGCCGGGCCCGCAGCCGTGGCGCCCGCCGCCGTGGCCCCGCCCGCCGCCGTGGCCGCGACCGCCGCCGGCGCGCCGGCCGCCACGCCATCGCCGAACCCCTCGGCGGCGAGCCGCTCGAGCGCCGCGATCGCCTCGTGCGCCTGGGGTCCCGTGGCGCTGACCAGCAGCGTGTCGCCGAGCCGCGCCCCCAGCGCCACGACGTTGGTCAGGCTCCCGGCCTTCACCGCCTTCCCGTCCGGGGCCTTGGCGACGGTCACCTCGGCATCGAAGCCCCGCGCGATTTTCACGAAGCGAGCGGCTGGGCGCGCATGAAGGCCGATCTGATTTCGCACCGCCAGGGCCGCCTCGGCGTCAGCGTGGGGTGCGGTCGGCGAGGGTGGATTGGCATCGGGCGGGGGAGCGCCGGGCTCGGCCTCCGGCTCGGGTGCTTGCGGTGCGGTGCTCCCGAGCTGCGAGGCCTTCATCGCCAGCGCACTTCGCGCCTCGTCCGAGACCTCGTCGAGGCTTGCGCCGCCGCGGGCGGCGACCGCCGCCGCGACGGTGCCCTCCACCAGCGGCGCCTCGCTCAGCACGACCCGCCCGGGAGCGTCCTCGAGGAGCTCGAGCGCGAACTCGGCGCTCATCAGCGCGCTGCCGAGGTCCATCAGCACGAGCACCCCATCCGGGGACATCGCGCGCTCGATCGCGCCGCGCACCCGGTCTGCGTCGGTTCCGAGGACGCCAGGCTCGCCCATCCCGCCGGCCGGCTCGAGGGCCAGCTCCTCGCCGCCCATCTCGCGGGCGAGCGCGACGACGCCCTCGGCCAGCGCGTCGCTGTGGGAGACGACGACGATCCCGACCATGTCAGGCCACGCTCAGAGCCCGTAGGCGCGGTGCAGGTAATCGATCGGATGAACCGACGGGCGTCCGGTGGCGTGGGTGATCTGCCACCGGCAGGTCTCGCTGTCGCACGCGACGCTCGGTGCCCCCGAGGCGCGGATCTGGGTGAACAGCGCGTCGCCGGCCTTCATCGCGATCTCGTACTTCTCCGCCTTGAGCCCGTAGGTCCCGGCGACGCCGCAGCACCGGGCGGTCATCTCCCGCACCTCGAGCCCAGGGATCAGCGCGAGCAGGTCGAGCGCCGGCTTGCCGATGAAGTGGCCCTGCTGTTGGCACGGCGCGTGATAGGCGATCGTCTCGTTGACCGGCCGGAAGTCGGTGCGCAGCTCGCCGCGATCGTGCAGGTCGAGCAGCAGCTCGCAGATGTCCCAGGTGCGCTCGGAGACCCGCTTGAGCGCGGGATCGTCCGCGAGCCCGAGGATCTCCCGGGCCTCCCGCTTGAGCATCAGCGTGCAGCTGGTGGCGTTGCCGACGATGATCGTGTCATCGTCGCGCACGAACGGCGCCAGCGCGCGGGCCAGTCGAAGCACGGTCCGCCGGGCGTCGTCGAACAGGCCGCTCGACTGCAGCGGCAGGCCGCAGCAGTCCTGCTTGGGCACCTCGACCTCGAAGCCGTTGTGCTCGAGCAGGGCGACCACCTTCTCGCCCTCCCATGGCTCGTAGTACTCGGTCCCGCAGCCGTGGAAGTAGACCACCTTGCGCCCCGTGCGGGGGCTCGTGTGGCGCTTCGCCCAGCGGGAGAAACGCCGGCCGGCGAACCGCGGCGCGGGCGCCTCGCGGTGCACCCCCAGCAGCTTCTCGGCCAGGATCCGCGCCGGCCGTAGACGCAGCGAGAGGTTGGCGACCGGGGCCACCGGCGTGCCGAGCCGGCCGAGCACGGTCGGGCGCGTGATGATCCGGTCGCGCAGCGCCACTCCGTGCTCGCGCTTGATCTTGTTGCGCGCCTGCGCGTTGATCTCGGCGATCTTGACCCCCTGAGGGCACACCTGGGTGCAGATCCCGCAGCCCGAGCAGTAGTCGACTGACCATTCCACCGATGGCTCGTCGGCGACGCGGTAGCGCTCGGCCTGAGGCCCGCAGTACTTCGGTCCCGGGAACAGCGGCGTGACGTTGGAGACGGGGCAGGCCGTCTCGCAGATCGTGCATTTCACGCAGTGGTCGAGCGACCCGCGCAGGAGCCCGGGCAGTTCGTCGTCGCGCAGGCCGCTGCCGGCTTCGGTGCTCACACGACCGCCTCCGATCGTCCCGGCTGCCCGGCGCGGGCGCCCTCGGCCTCGCTCACCACCTCGGCCGCCCGAAACCCGGTGGCCAGCGCGATGCCCTCGCCCGAGCCCTCGCGCCACGCCGCGGCGCCGGGCAGCGCGGCGCCGGCCACGAGCACGTTCTCGACGCCCTCGGCACGGAGGTCGCCGGTCACCGCCACGCCAGCCCGCGCCAGCGGCTGCTCGTCGAGGTAGGTGCTCACGAACCGGGGCTCGTCCGCGCCCGGAGCGCCGCGCACCGGCAGGCCGAGCACGCGCTCGCGAGTCACCCAGCGCGAGTCGAGCTCGATTGCCCCGGAGGCGAAGCCGCCGGTGGCGAGAACGACCCAGCGGGCCAGATAGCGCCGCTCCTCGCCCGCGGCGTGCGCTTGCACGGAGCTCACGCGCTCGCCGCTGCGCTCGGCGCCGACTACCTCGGCGCCCAGGATCAGTCGTCCGCCCGCGGCACGCAGGCTCGAGCGCAGCACCTCGAACAGGCGCATGCCGGGCACCGAGGGCGGCAGCGTGGGGATCTCGAACACCGGGCGGCCGAGGCGCCGGCCGAGGTCGCTCCAGACGCCGTGGGGATCGGTCGACCCCAGCATCGCCGGCAGCCCGACACGCTCCTCGCCGCGCAGGTGCGGCGAGAGCTCGGCGCAGAACCACGCGCGCCAGCCCGGATCGTCGAAGCGCCGGGCCACCCCGAGGGCGTTCTGGTCGGCGCGGTCGAGCGCCAGGTTCAGCTCGACCGAGCGGGCGTCGACGCCGGCCCGCTCGAGGTTGGCGGCGCACAGGGCCGGATGGAAGTCACGCAGCGCGCGCACCCCGACCACGCACACCCGGGCGGCCGACGCGCCCCCCGCGGCGCAGTCGCCGGCGGCCATCGTCTCGGGAATCAGCGCCGACGGGCGCAGCGCCCCGATCGCGGTCGGCAGCAGGTGGTTACGCTCGAGGCCGCCCACGTAGCGGTAGCCGGGAAACGGCCCGGCCGCCACCCGCTCGCCGAACCACTGCAGCGCCTCGACGACGCACCCTCTGCCGACGAGCGCGTAGGGATGGTCGACGCGTGAGCGGACGAGGTCCTCGAGCGCGCGCCCCGGCTCGCTCACCCGCTCGGGCGCGTAGCCGAGGACATCCACCGTCCCCGGCGCCAGGTGCGTCGAGCCGACGCCCTTGGTCAGCACGGCCACGCGCGCTCCGGCCTCGGCCAGCCGCGCGCCGGCGGTGAGCCCGGCGGTCCCCGCGCCGATCACCACCGCGTCGAAGTGAAGCTCGCGTCTCACGCGGACAGGTGGGCCACGTCGAGGACGCCTTGGAAGATCCAGTCGTCGAGCCGGACCTGGCGAAGCTGATCGCCGTAGAGGATCGGCCATATCCCCTTCCAGCGCTCCTGCAGGAACTCGAGCAGCGCCGTGTTCGCTTCCTCGGCGCCCAGCCCGTCGAGGCCGTGGAGGATCCCGGCGGCCCGGTACATGCAGAAGCCGCCCTGGCACGGCCCCATCCCGAGCCGGAGCAGACGGCGGATGTCGTCGAGGTTGGCTGTCCTGCTCCGGCGGATCGCCTCCTCGAGCGCGCCGCGGGTGACCATCTCGCACTCGCAGATCAGCTGCTCCTCGCGCAGGTGCGCCTCCTTGCGCTCGAGCCGCTCGCCGAGGCGGTAGGACCGTTGCGTCTCGGAGCCGGGCAGCGGCTCCGAGGCGGTGGTGCACGCGCGCGGCTCGCCGAGCTGGGCGCATGCCGCGTCGACGGTGTGCTCGGCCATCAGCCGGAAGGTGGTCAGCTTGCCGCCGGTGATGGTGAGAAAGCCTCCGACGCCGTCGCGCTGCGCGTGGTCGAGGAGCGCGTGCGAGCGGGTGATGTCGCGGGTCAGGGTCTCGGCCGCCTTGGCATCCTCGAACAGCGGCCGCACCCCGGTCCACACCCGCAGGGCGCGGGCCTGGCGGAACCCGGGCACCAGCTTCTCCCCGTCGTCGAGCATCGCGTCGACCTCGCTCTGCAGGACGGTGTGGTCGTCCGGGTCGTCGGTGTGCTCGTCCGTCGTCCCGATCACCGAAACCGTTCGGATCGGCACGAGGATGTCGCCGTCGGTCGGCATCTGGCAGCGGTTGATCACCGTGTTGACCAGCCGGTGGTTCATGGCGATCATGATTCCGCGGCCGGGGAGGATGCGGACCCCCTCGATCCCGGCCAGCTCGGCGATCTGGCCCGCCCAGGCGCCGGCGGCGTTGACCGTCACCCGCGCGCGCACGTCGGTCTCCTCCCCGGTGCGCATGTCGCGCACGCGAGCACCGGTGACCTCGTCGCCGTCACGATGGACCGCCACCGCGGCGTGATAGGGCATCACGTGCGCCCCCCGCTCGCGCGCCCCGCGCGCCAGCGACCACACGGTCTTCCACACGTCGATGTTGGCGTCGGGCACGCGGAACACCCGGGAGACGCGGGGATTCAGGCGCGGCTCTTCGCGCAGCGCCTGCGCCGGCGAGATCTCCTCGCAGTCGATCCCGGTGGCCCGGCACGCGTCGGCGAAGCGGTCGGCGTAGCCTGCGTCGTCCCACGGCGTGGTGACGAAGAAGCCCCCGGTGTCCTCGATGTTGTCGGCGGCGATCCGCCGGAGCACCCGGTTCTCGACCACGCACTCCTCGGCCGCCGGCGGGTCCTTGACCGCGTAGCGGCCGCCTGAGTGGACGAGCCCGTGAAAGCGCCCGCTGGTCCCCTCGGCCAGGTCGCTGCGGTCGACCAGCACGACCTCGAGTCCCCGCAGCGCGGCGTCCCACGCCACCCCCGCGCCGGTGGCGCCGCCGCCGATCACCAGTACGTCAGTGGTGAGCGTGACCATCGGTGCTGGAGGCTACTCCCCGCGCTTGTCTGGGTGGGCGGTGGGGGCGAAGTGGCCTCCGCCCCCGGCCGCTCGTCCCGCGCCGGCGTTCAATCGAACCAGTCGAAGGTCCGGGTAACCGCCTTCTTCCAGTACTTGTAGTACTCGTCGCGCTGCTTGGCGTCCATCTTCGGCTCCCAGCGCTTGTCCTCGCGCCAGTTGTTGCGAAGGTCGTCCTCGCTGTTCCACAACCCCGTGGCCAGCCCGGCCGCGTAGGCGGCGCCGAGCGCCGTCGTCTCGGCCACCTCCGGGCGGATGACCGGAACCCCGAGGAGGTCGGCCTGGAACTGCATGAGCAGATCGTTGGCCACCATGCCGCCGTCGACCTTCAGCGACTCGAGCTTCACCCCGGAGTCGGCGTCCATCGCCTCGACGACCTCGCGGCTCTGGTAGGCGGTCGCTTCGAGCGCGGCCCGGGCCACGTGGCCGGCGGTGACGTAGCGCGTGAGGCCGGCGAACACGCCGCGGGCGTCGGACCTCCAGTACGGCGCGAACAGCCCGGAGAAGGCGGGGACGATGTAGAGCCCGCCGTTGTCCTCGACCGACTGCGCCAGCTTCTCGACCTCGGGCGCGGCCTTGATCATCTTCAGGTTGTCGCGCAGCCACTGCACCAGCGCGCCGGTGATCGCGATCGAGCCCTCGAGGCAGTACACCGGCTTGTTGTCGCCGATCTTGTAGCCGACCGTCGTGACCAGCCCCGACTTCGACTGCACGGCCTCGTGGCCGGTGTTGAGCAGGAGGAAGTTGCCGGTTCCGTAGGTGTTCTTGGCCTCGCCCTCCGAGAAGCAGGTCTGACCGAACGTGGCCGCTTGCTGGTCGCCGAGGTCGCCGGCCAGTTGGACGCCCTGGAACTTCCCGGTCTTGACCTCGCCGTAGACCTGGCTCGACGCGCGGATCTCCGGCAGCATCGACATCGGCACGCCGATCGTCCCGGCGATCTCCTCGTCCCAGGAGAGCGACTGGAGGTCCATCAGCATCGTCCGGCTGGCGTTGCTCACGTCGGTGATGTGCAGGCCGCCGTCAGTGCCGCCGGTGAGGTTCCAGATGCACCACGTGTCGATGTTGCCGAAGATGAGGTCACCACCCTCGGCCTTCTTCCGGGCGCCGTCGACGTTGTCGAGGATCCAGCGCACCTTCGGGCCGGAGAAGTAGGTCGCGAGCGGCAACCCGACCTTCGTGCGGAACCGGTCCTGACCGCCATCCGCGCCGAGCTCGTCGACCAGCCGGTCGGTCCGGGTGTCCTGCCAGACGATCGCGTTCATCACCGGCTCGCCGGTGTTGCGGTCCCACACGACCGTCGTCTCGCGCTGGTTGGTGATACCGAGCCCGGAGATGTCCTCGGTGCCGGCGCCCGCCTTCTCGAGCGCCTCGTCGAGCACCTCCTGGCAACGCGCCCAGATCTCCTTGGGATCGTGCTCGACCCAGCCGGGCTTCGGATAGATCTGCTCGTGCTCCTTCTGAGCCACCGCCACGACGCCGCCGCTCTGGTCGAAGACCATCGCCCGAGAGCTGGTCGTCCCCTGGTCAAGTGCTGCTGCGTACTTCGCCATGCCTCTCTCCTCTCAGCCTGCCAGCGCCTCGGCGGCACTCTTGAACAAGTAATAGGTGGACGTCGCACCCGGGTCCTGGTGGTCCCTGCTGCGCTCGCCCAGGTAGCTCGCGCGGCCCTTGCGCGCGACCAGCGGGATCGTGGCCTTCATGCCTTCCTGCGCAGCCTCGGCGGCGGCGCGCAGGCCGGCGTCGAGGTCGGACGCCGCTTCGAGGGCCTCGACCGCCGGGGTCAGAGCGTCGACCATGGTCTTGTCCCCGGGCTGGGCCTTGCCCCGCGCCTGCACGCCCTCGAGGCCCTTGCGCCACGCCCCGGCGTAGCTCTCGAGGTCGACCTCGGAGCCGCCGCCGAGCGCGTTTCCCATCTGCAGCATGAGCGTCCCGTAGAGCGGCCCGGCCGCCCCGCCGACGCTCGAGATCAGCGCCATCGCCACCGTCTTGAGCGCCGCGCCGGCATCGGCGGGCTCGGACCCCGAGAGCTTCTCGAGCGCCTTGCGCATGCCGCGATCCATGTTCGTGCCGTGGTCGCCGTCGCCGATCGCGGTGTCGAGCCTGACCAGCTCCTGACGATGCTCGCTCATCTCGCCGGCGAAGCGGTTCATCCAGTCGAGCACGGTGTCGCGAGTGACCGTCACCGCCTAGCTGCCCCACCGCAGGCCCGGCGT
>JAFAXX010000112.1 GCA_019240655.1 Solirubrobacterales bacterium | reverse complement strand
GATCTCCTCGGGATCCAAACGCTTCACTCTCCTCAAGATAGCCGCCAAAGCGCGCCCGTTACGTTTGGAGCATCACCCAGTCGGCACACCATCGCGGCGAAACGCCGGGTCCGCAGCGCCTGACGCGCGACCGCGTTGCCACCTGGTTGGAGATCGTCAGAGGCGGTTCCCAAGGGGAGCTCGATGGCGTCGAGCGCGCGGCGCCAAAGCGGAGTCATTGTCATCACCTTCTTTCCATCGAAGTCCAGCCGCTCAGCCGATCGCCTTCTCGCGGTCCTCCCACTCGCGTTGCCGGAGCAGGAACTTCTGCACCTTGCCGGTCGAAGTCCTCGGCAATTCGCAGAACTGGATCACGGCCGGGCACTTGAAGCGTGCCAGGTGCTCGCGGCAGAAGGAGATCATGTCCTCCTCACTGGCCTCCTGGCCATCCTTCAGCTCGACGAACGCCTTTGGACGTTCTCCCCACTTCTCGTCCGGGGTCGCCACCACTGCCACCTCGAGCACCGCCGGATGCTCCGAGAGCGCCTGCTCCACCTCGATGCTCGAGATGTTCTCGCCGCCGGAGATGATGATGTCCTTGGAGCGGTCGCGCAGCTCGACGTAACCGTCGCGGTGCCATACGGCCAGGTCACCGGAGTGGTACCAGCCGCCGCGGAACGCCTCGTCGGTCTTCTCGTCCATGCCGTGGTAGCCGATCATCACGCTGTTACCGCGCATCACGACCTCGCCGATCCGCTCGCCGTCCCGGGGCACGTCCTGCATCTCGTCGTCGACCACGCGCACCAGGTCGGCGCCGTTGTAAGTGTGCCCCTGGCGCGCCAGCAGCCGGCCCTGCTCTTCCAGATCGAGCTCGTCCCATTGCGGCTGCCAGCTGCACCCCATGACCGGGCCGTAGGTCTCGGTCAGTCCGTAGAGGTGGATCGGATGGAGGTTCAGTTCGCGCATCTTTCGAAGCACCGCCGGAGTGGGCGGCGAGCCGCCGGTTGGAACGGTTACGCGTTGCTCGAGCGGATGGGCCTTCTCGTGGTTGACGATGCTCATGTGGATCGTCGGCGCCCCGCTGTAGTGGGTGATGCCCTCGGACTCGAACAGCTTCCAGATGCGCTCGGGCTCGACCTTGCGCAGGCACACGTGCGCCCCTCCGGCGGCCGTCACCCCCCAGGTCAGGCACCAGCCGTTGCAGTGGAACATGGGCAGCGTCCACAGATGCACGGAGTCGTAGCGGAGCTTGACCTCGAGCGCCACGCCGTGTGCGCGCAGGTAGGCGCCGCGGTGGGTGTACACCGCCCCCTTGGCCTGACCGGTGGTGCCGGAGGTGTAGTTGATCGCGATCGGCTCGTTCTCATCCTCCAGCCAGCTCTCCGGTGGATCGGGTGACCCGGAGGCCAGCAGCTGCTCGTAGGGATCGTCGCTCTCCCCCGTGTCCTCGATCACGATCGTCTCAACGTGCTCCAAGTCGAGCTCGTCCACCAGCTTCTTCAGCTCCGAGTCGACGAGCAGCGTCTTCGCTCCCGAGTCGTTCAGGATGTACTCGATGTCGGAGGGACCGAGGCGGCTGTTCATCGCCACCAGGACGCCGCCGGCCAGCGGTATGCCGTAGTGAGCTTCGAGCAGAGCCGGGGTGTTGGGAGCCAGGATCGCCACCCGGTCGTGGCGCTCGAGCCCCTGCTGCCGGAGTGCGGTGGCTAGCCGATTGCAGCGCTCCTCCAGCTCGGCGTAGTTCATACGGCGCTCGCCGTGCACCACCGCGGGCCGCTGGCCAAGCGCCCGCGCGTTGCGCTGCAGGAAATTGAGCGGACTCAGTTCGAGCCGGGACGGCACGGGCTCCACGTTTCCTCCCTCAGTTGGGCTGCCAATCACTTCACCGGTCCTCCGCAGCAGAACTTGTTGTCAACTCTTACCCCGCGCGCCAAGACGGCAACCCGCTGAAGCCGGCCGATCGGGTCGGCGGCGGCCCGTTAGTAGCCGCCGAATCCGGGAACAGCTGACGGCAACGAAGCGCCGCAATGTTTCGTCCTGAGCCTCCGGAGCCGGAGTACAGGATGAGCTAGCGCGATGCTCAAGCTCGGCGCCCGCGACCGGGCGCAGCTGGTGGTGATCGCCTACCAGAGCGGATTGGTGGCGGCGGGTGAGACGCCGACGGTCTGATACGACGTGCGAGATTTGGGTGACCAATGTGCGACGGGAGCCTGATGCGCGGCACGCTGTTGGTCTATCAGCCCGCCGATTCGGGCGCCGCGGGAGAGACCGCAGTGAGTCTGGGCCACCAGGCTCTCAGTGGCGGGCGCGGCGCCCGGTTCCGAAGCGGGCGTACCAGGACACGTGTGGGGGCGGGCCAGCAGGTATGTCGGCGTTTACTGCACCGATTTAGAGATGAGCAGATCCATGCCGAGCTGCGCGGAGAGGAAGCGCGCGGCGAGTTGGCCTCTGACGCTGTTGCCGGCCGGATCGAGGAGCGGTGCGAACGTGCCCATGCCGCCTTTGCCCGGCGACACCGTAACGATGCCGCCGCCGATCCCGCTCTTGGCTGGAAGGCCCACGTGGTAGAGCCACTCGCCCGAGGTCTCGTACATGCCGGCGGTTAGCATCACCGCGAGTACGTAGTGGCAGGTTTCCGGGTCGATCACCGCCTCGCCGGTGACCGGGTTGACTCCCCCGTCGGCGAGGGTGGCGCCCATCACGGCGAGGTCGCGCGCCGACACCCGCAGCGAGCACTGACGGGTGTACAGGTCGACCGCCTCAGCCGGGGCGCAGTAGAGGCGGCCGTAGCTCTGCAGCAGGCGAGCGATGCTGTGATTACGGGCGTTCGTGGCCGAGGCAGACGCATAGATCTCTTCGTCGACCGCCAGCGGGCGCCCGGCGAAGCGAGCCAGCCCGTCGCATAGAAAGCGCCACTTCGCCGCTGCGTCGGTGCCCGGAGCCAGGCTCGTGGTGGCGATCGCGCCGGCGTTGACCATCGGGTTGGTGCGCCCGTCGCCGCTGCGCTCGACCGCCTCCAGCGAATTGAACGGTAGGCCGGTAGCGTTGACGCCCAGCCGCTCATGCGCGCGCAGCGGCCCTAACCGCTCGCACATGAGTGCGAACACGAACGGCTTGGAGACGCTCATAATCGAGAACTCGTGCTCAGAGTCGCCGACGGCCACGGCATGGCCGCGGCGGTCGACGACGCAGATACCGAACAAGTGGCTCGCCACGCGCGCCAGCGCAGGGTAAACCTGAGCGTTCTGCCCTTTCTCGTTTCCGCTGTACAGAGCGTGCGCCTGGCCGACCAGCTCACGCACACGCGCGAGCTCAGGGAGCTCTCCGGTGGAGACGAAGGATCCGAGCTCGGCGGGGGTGAGTGACGCTTGCATGCTGGTGCGGCGCCCGACGATAGCTACGTCGTGATCCGCGCTGCACGACCGGGGCAAGCGCACGAAGGCGCCAGGGATGTGGCCACCCGCCCTCGGCGGACAGCACGGGAGGGGTCTGGCGCGGCTACGAGATCAGCGCCGAGGCTGGCCTTCGGTGACCGGTTCCAGCGCGGCCTACCGCGCGGCGATTCCGTTCAGCGTACGGACGACCCCGAGGACGTCGCCCTGGCGGTAGAAGTCCACCGCCACGAGGTTGGGCAGCCGGTCGCGGATGCGCTCGCAGGTCTCTGCACGCCGAAGCAACGCGGCGTAGCCGTTGACGATCTGGGCGTTGGACGGCCGCGGCACCGGCGTGGTGTCGACCCAGTTGTTGAGCAGGAACAGCGGCGCCGAGCTGAGCCCGCGGTTGGGCTTGCAGCTATTCGCCAGCTGCTCGGGGTCGGTCAGCGCCGCTGTGGTCGTGAATCGAAACGGTGTCACCTGAAGCGCCTCGGCGTAGGCGAGGTGATACCAGGGAATCTCACCGGCGTCGTTCTCCGCCATCACGACCAGCCTCTGGCCCGACTGCACCATCGCGCCCAGGGTGGGAAACGGTCCCAACTGTCCCCTGTAGATCATGTCTCCCAGCCCCGCCTGCTCGAACGCCCGGCTGATGTCCACAGGTTTCACGCCCTCGTCTTGATTGATGATCAGCACCACCTCGCCGGGGTTCTCGACCAGGAATGTGCGCAGGTCGTCCAGCGCCGAGGAAAACGTCACCGCGCCGAGCTCGCAGAAGCCGTGGCAGAGATAGACCCCCCGTGGGCCGTTCGGCGTCGCGCCGAGCCGCGAGCGGATCGACTCAGCGGCTTGCACCGCCGGCGCGCCGAGCTGCTCGATTGCGACATTGCGCTTGGGCAGGCTGGTGGTGTCGGTGCGGACGCGGTCCGCGGTGGGAAAGCCGTAGTAGGTGTCGATCAGGAAGCCGCGGATGCCGAACCGCAGCTGATCGGCGATCGTGCCGTCCTGCTGACCGAACAGGAAGGTGGGAATCGTCACCGAGGCAAATGAGTTGTGGGTCGCGGCAAACGCCACGTCATCAAGCGTTCGCCCGCACAGGGCCGCGTAGCCGTTGCAGGTCACCGGCGTGGCAGCCGGCGTCTCCGCCCCACTCCCCGAGGCGACGATCGCCACCGCGCCCGTGAGTGCGATCACGGCGACGGCAGGTGGCAGCCCACGCCGCAACGCCGGGGAGCCGCCGGCCCGGGCGCGAACCACGCGCTCCCGTGCCCGACGCTCGGCGTCGCGGACGGTTCGGCTGGCGGGCGGGGTCGCCCGCACCACCCGCGCGAGCACGCCTGCCGCCCCTGCGGCGAGGAGGACCAGGCCGCCGGCGACCGCGCCCACGGTGAGCGCCGGTCCCGGCTCGAGCAGGATCGCGACTCCGAGCGACACGGCCACCACCGACCGGCCCACGCCGCTGCTCAACCGCGCCACGAGACGGTCAGCCAGTCCGCGCAGGCTGCCACCCTCGGCCCGGGAGGTCGCGGCCAGTGTCAACGCCGAGGCGGCGCCGGCCACCACCGCCCCTGCGCCGGCGAGCCACAGGGCCTGCGTGCGCAGACCACCGGCCAGGGCCCGCCAAATCGCGGCGGCGGCAGCTCCGCGACCGGCGGGCGCGGTCTGCTGGACGATCGCCCCACCCACCACATAGAGCGCTACGACCGCTAATCCCCCGAGCGCGAGACCGACGCCCAGCCTCCGCCCGGTCACAGCACGATCGCTCGACACCCACAGCGCGGTCACCGCAAGCAGAGCGGCCGCGAGCGCAAAGATCCACGCCGCCGTGTACAGCGCACGTGCCACCCGCACTGCGTCGCCTATAGCCGTCGGCGGC
The DNA here is from genome assembly GCA_019240655.1 of Solirubrobacterales bacterium. Classification (GTDB taxonomy): domain Bacteria; phylum Actinomycetota; class Thermoleophilia; order Solirubrobacterales; family Solirubrobacteraceae; genus Palsa-465. The sequence continues at coordinate 8,566 of JAFAXX010000112.1, read as the reverse complement.
CTGAATGTGAAGACGTTCACCGCCCGCTCCGCCGCGACCGTCGCCGCCGAGCTCGGCGCCAGGAGCTTGAGGACTCCCTGGATGAGGACAGCGGTGTCCGCCACATTGACGAGCGCGGCAGGACGCCGTTGCGTCACCACAGCCCGGTGGGCTTCGAGGACTGCCCGGTGAAACACGGCCGCGAACGCCGGCGTGCCGACCACCGCTCCGGCCACCGTCCGGATCAGCGGCCGCACTGAAACCAGGTCCGCGTTCGCCCGGACGACCGCGTCGGCGACATGGTCGGCAACGTCACTCTGGACAGCGGGGTCGCGGAGCGCCGCGGTGGCCCGGTCGGCGAACGCCTGTGAGCGCAACACGGCGCGCCCGGAGTAGGACAGCACGACGGCGAGCACCGAAAGCAGTACCGCTGCGTACCCGAGCACGCGGCTAGCCGTGCGATGACCCAGCGAACGTTCCATGGTTGCGCAGGCTCCAGCTCATGCACGGGCACGTCGCCGCCGGCCGGCGCCTACGGGGAAGTTATCGCCGCCGGCCACGGCTCTGGCAAACCGTCGCCCGGACGAGCGTGGACGCGTCGAGCCGGAGGAGGTTGGGACCGAGCACACCGCGATCGCCGCGGGAGCCCGGCGCACCGGGAAGGGCGACACGACCCCTGAATCGGGGGTGTCCGCACCCCTTTGCCGATGGCGGCTCGGCCGCGGCACTAGTGTGAGCTGCCAGTGGGCGCTTTCCCGAACGCTTCTCCGGCCTGCTCGACCGACCAGGGGTCCAGATCACCGCGGAGCGCAAGACCTCCGAGATCATCCGGAGCCTTCCGATGGCCGAGCGCTGCCGCTGCCGCGTTACGATCACCGCCGGGTTCCGTTCGCTCGCTACGAGCGCGGCGGCAGCCGCGCCACCGCGCGCATCACGCTGGCCGCTCGAGCGTGAGCCGGCGGGAAGTTCGGACAGAGCGTCCGCCCGCGACGAGCAGTGGATCGGCCCGGGCCAGATTCGCATCGGGCACCTGAAGATGGTCCCTCATGGCCTCCGCGTGAGCGGCACAGCTCACTGAGTGACATCCGCATTAGCTCAACCGCCCAGCTCAGTGCAATTCTTCGCTATGCGGTAACGGTGTTTGTCCGCATTGCCGACGCTCCCTGAGCCAGCCGGCTCACCCCCCGTGCCGCCAGCCACGGCGCGGCGCGCACCGACGCCACGTGTCCGGAGACCGTCTTCAATGTGGCGCAGATAACCTGGCGGAAGTCGAGCTCTAGCGGACTGCCTGTCCGGGTGCGCGTGCACTCGGTCCACACCGAGGCGCAGTTGACGTCCAGGGACATCGACGCCGCGCTCAAGGCGGTGACCGCAACCAATCCGTCTCCTGCCAAACACCGGCAGTACGCTGTCGTCTGGTCACGTTGAGATGAGGAGAACCATGCCAAGCGATACCGCGCGGCCCCGCCGTGCACGCCTGCGGGCCTTGATCGGCGGCGTCCTCGCGGGGATTGTCATGCTTCTGGCGGGGATCTGGCTGGGCGGCCATCCGAGCGATCTGCCTTCACCGCTGCGCGGGCGCCTATTCGAGAATCGGAGCCTCTTGGTCGTCAACCAGGCCCTGAACGTTCTCACCACGCGCTACGTCCGGCCGCTCAACCGCTCGAGTCTGGTCGACCAGGGACTGTCAGGCATGGTGGCCAGCCTCGACGACCCATACTCGCAGTACCTCGACCCTCGCTCCTACCGTGAGCGCAGCGAACAGTCGACGCAACACCTGGGCGGGATCGGGATCACCACGATGCCTGAGCCGCGCGGACTGCGGGTGAGGAACGTGTTCGAGCACTCGCCAGCGGCTGGCGCCGGCCTGATGCCCGGTGATCTGATCATCAAGGTGGGAGCGATCTCGCTGGCCGACCGGGCCGACGACATCGGTTCTGATCTGATTAGAGGTCCGGCCGGCACCCCGGTCGAGCTCACATTCCTGAGGGGCGACGCCCAGCACGTGATCTCGATCGAGCGGGCGAACATTGTCGTACCCGTGGCGAGCTGGCAGATCGTTACCTACCATCACGTGCGGATCGGGCACCTGAAGCTCACCGGTTTTACAAACGGCTCCGGCGATGAGCTGCGTGCTGCGGTGCGGGCCGCGCTGGACGCGCAGGCCGAGGCGCTGATTCTGGACCTGCGCGGAAACGGCGGCGGCCTGATCAGCGAGGCGATCAACGTGGCCAGCACGTTCATCGCGCACGGCAAGATCCTGGCCGCCGAGGAGCGCGGCCAGCCCCGCCGGGTATATATGGCCAGCGGTGACGCAATCGCGGCCCACATCCCGCTGGTGACGCTCGTCGATCACGGTACCGCGTCGTCGGCCGAGATAGTCACCGCCGCGCTGCGGGATGATGGCCGGGCCAAAGTGGTCGGTACGCAGACCTATGGCAAGGGCACCTTCCAGCAAACCCAGTCCCTGATCAATGGCGGCGCCCTGGACATCACGATCGGCGAGTTCTTCACCCCGAACGGCCGCAACCTCGGCGGCGGTGGCGCGCGCCAGGGCGCTGGAATCACTCCCGACGTCTATGCGCCCGAGAACCCGAGCAGCGCGGCCGACGAGGCGCTCGCCGCCGCCGAGCGCACGGTTGCGGCCGAGGCTCGGTGACGGCAGGACGGGGCAACAGCGCTGGGCGGCACAGGATCCGGGCCGGATGACGCCAGCTCACGCCGGATAGCGCGACCGGTGGCAGCGCCCGGCTGGCACGGTTCCCTCCGAGCACTCCAGTGGCGCCGGCTCGCTCAGTTATAGACGCTCGGCGAGCTCCGAGACAGCGGCGTGCTTCCCGACTCGGAGAGCCGAGAAGCGCAAGCTGCTCGGCGGCTAGCCGCACCGTCCGTCGGAGTCGCTTCGCGTCGTTACGACCCTGGCGGGGGGTGTGGGCATGCCTATTGACGAGCGCCGAACCTACTGGCTTACCGTCGCCGGTAAGCGAAAGGAGACGACTGTGAGGGACACATCGAGCACGAGCTCCGCTGGGGTGCCGGCATCCGACACCGCCATAGAGATCGTCGCCGCGTTGATGCCCTCCTTGAAAACCGATCTCGGCGAGCTTGTGCGCATCCCATCGGTTTCGGTTCCCGGTCGGATCGATGATGACCTGCTCAGGGCGCACGACATGGTCGCGCGTCTGTTCAGCGAGGCGGGTGTCGAGGTGGGGCGGTTGGATCTGCCCGGCACGGCGCCGGCCGTGATCGGCCAGATCCCCGCCCCGCCGGGCGCCCCGACGGTTCTGCTCTACAGCCATTACGACGTCGTGCCAGCGGGTGACGCGACCCAATGGGAGACGCCGCCGTTCGAGCCCACCGAGCATGGCGGCGCGGTCTACGGTCGGGGTACCGCGGACACGAAATCCAACGTAATCGCTCACGTTGGGGCCTTGCGGGCGTGGGAGGGCCGGCCGCCGGTCGGCATCAAGATCTGCATCGAGGGTTATGAGGAGATCGGCAGCGGTGCGCTGCCGAGCTACCCGCCGACCGATCCCGAGGTGTTCCGCGCCGACGCGTTGATCATCGGCGACATGGGCAGCATCACCCCGGGGACGCCGACGCTGACCACCGCGTTGCGCGGGATGGCCAATGTGTTTGTCGAGGTGCGTACGCTGAAGTCCGGCAAGCACAGCGGTCAGTACGGCGGCGCCGCGCCTGACGCGCTGCTCGCCTTGGTTGCAGCGATCGCCTCGCTGCACGACGAGCACGGGAATGTCGCCGTTGCGGGGCTGAGGCGCAACGAGTGGGATGGGCCGGCGCAAAGCGAGGCGGAGTTCCGTCAGCTGGGTGAGGTTTTTGCAGAAATGGCCCTGATCGGCACGGGTGGCCTGGCCTCGCGCATCTGGTCGGGTCCGGCGATCACGGTCATCGGCATCGATGTGCCGTCGGTCGACGGTGCGGTGAACGCCGTATCACCGCACGCACGCGCGCTGCTCAATGTACGCGTGCATCCCGAGCAGGACAGTGTCGAGGCGCAGGAGGCGGTGATGAGTCATCTGCGCAATGTCAAGCCGTTCGGGATCGAGCTCGACGTGCAGCCGGGCCCCACCGGCGACGGCTTCGCCGCGGTCACCACCGGTCCGGCCTATGAGGCCGCGCGTGTCGCCTGGGCGCAGGCGTGGGGGGCCGAGGTGCTGCTCGCCGGCAGCGGCGGATCGATCCCGATCGTGAGCGCGCTCGCCCGTGCGCTGCCCGACGCCGAGGCGCTGCTGGTCGGCACCACCGACGGCTACGCCAACATCCACGGCCCGAACGAGCGCGTTCTGCTCGACGAGTTCGAAAAGGCGGTGATCGCCGAGACGAAGTTCTTCCGGGAGTTCGCCGCGCGGGCCGCGACCACGGGCGGCGCCACGTGACCGAGGTGAGCGATCCCGCCGCCCCGACGTCGGCGGCGACGCCGACGCTGGCGGCGCGCATGCTCGACGGGATCGAGCGCGTCGGTAACAAGATGCCCAACCCGGCAGTCCTGTTTCTGCTGCTGTGCGTGGCCACCATCGCGCTGTCACAGGTGCTGTTCTGGTTCAACGTCCGCGCGACGTATGAGACGGTCACTCCGGCGCCGGTTCCCACGGTCGAGACGTACTACGGCGGGTCAGTCCAACCGACCGACGTCGGGCCGACGCAGCCTGAGCCACCCAACGCGTACAAGCTTCACACCGAGACCACGAAGGTCCAGGGACTATTGACCGCTGAGGGTGTCCGCTACCTCTTCACTTCATTCGTATCGAACTTCCGCAACTTCGCGGCGCTCGCGATCATCCTGGTTGTGATGATCGGCGTCGGCCTGGCCGAGACCTCGGGGCTGATCGGCGCGCTGATCCGAAAACTCGTGGCCATCTCGTCGGCATCGATGCTGACGCCCATCATCGTGCTGCTGGGCGTGCTGTCGAGCATCGCGTCCGATGCGGGTTACCTCGTCCTGATCCCGCTCGGGGCGGCTGCGTTCAAGAGCGTTGGGCGGCACCCGCTGGCGGGGATAGCGGCCGCGTTCGCCGGCGTCGCCGCCGGCTTCGGGGTCAACTTCCTGATCACCCCGCTCGACGCGGTCCTGACCGAGATCACCAACGAGGCGATCGGATCGGCCACAACACATCACATCGACATCGTCTCCAACCTGTGGTTCGGCATCGGCTCCACGATCTTCGTCGTCATCGTCATCACGTTCGTGAGCGCCCGCTTCGTCGAGGGTCGCCTCGGAAGGTACGACCCGGCCGCGGCAGGCGAAGGCCCGCAAGACCCGGTCGATGACGCCGCCGAAGTGGCGCCGGCCGACGAGGCGCGCGGCCTGCGCTATGCGCTGTGGGGCACCCTCGCGGTGGTGGCAGCGATCACGCTTTTGACCGCCATCCCGGGCGCGCCGCTGCGCAACCCCGAGACCGGCGAGGTCATCGGCGACTCGCCGTTCATGGACAGCCTGATCGTGATGATCACGATCATCTTCTTCGTCGCGGGATGGTGCTATGGCAAGGGCGCAGGGACGATCAAGAGCGGCGACGACGTGATCGCCGCAGTCACCAAGTCGTGGGCGAGCCTGGCCGGTCTCTTGTTCCTGTTTCTGCTCATCGCGCAGTTCATCGCGTACTTCAACTTCAGCCACATCCCCGACGTAGCCGCCGTCAAGCTAGGCGACGTTCTCGAGCACATCCACATCGGCGCGGTCTGGCTCCTCATCGGCGTGATTCTCATCACCACCGTCGTCAACTTCATCGTCCCGCAGGCGATCGCCAAATGGGCGCTCCTCGCCCCGGTGTTCATCCCGCTGTTCATCCGCCTCGGAATCGCCCCCCAAACCGTCCTCGCCGCCTACCGCGTCGGCGATTCCCCAACCAACGTGCTCACCCCCCTGATGGCCTACTTCCCGCTCGTCGTCATATTCGCGCAGCGATACGACAAGCACTCCGGGATCGGAACGCTCATCGCAATGATGCTGCCCTACGCCATCGTGCTGACGATCGCCTGGACGCTGTTCTTCGTCGCCTGGTATCTGATTGGAATCCCGCTCGGGCCTGGATGGCCGGTCCACGTCTGAGCTGGTTCATCCCCGCCGGGTCATCCCCGGTTCCAACGGCCGTCACGCGGGGAGCGAGGCCGATCGAGTCGAGGCGGCGGCGTAGCGATCTGCTCAGCGAACCAAGATCGAGCCTCGAAGTCGGTGCCGATCAGGGCTCACGTTTCCCATAGCGGGCCGACGCGCTGGATCGAAGGCCCAACGAAAGATTGGAAACGTTGTCAAGGCCGGTCGAAAACTAGGCCACTCACGCCGGTTGAAAACTAGGCCGCTTGAGGGTTGATGGCCAAAGCGACCGTCGTCGCGAGGCCGAGCCCGTAGGGCGAGGCCGAGCCGGCGATGGTCGCTTTAACGGGTCCTTGGGAGGCGTCCGGGTCGAGATCGGCGCGTTGTGCGGCGTTCTGCGGCCCTCGGCGAGGTTGCCGAGGGGTATGGGTCAGGTGATTTCGACGGGTTTGGCGCCGATGCGGGTGTCGAGGTCCTTGCCGCGCAGCCGGTAGCTGTCGCCTTTGAGGCTGAGGATCTCGCTGTGATGGATGAGCCGGTCGATCATCGCGGTCGCGGCCATGTCATCGCCGAAGATCTCTCCCCACTTCGAGAACGGCTTGTTGGAGGTGACGATCATCGAGGCGCGCTCGTAACGGTTGCTCACGAGCGAGAACATGAGGTTCGCGGCCTCGGGGTCGAACGGGATGTATCCGATTTCGTCAACGACGATCAGCGGGATGAATGACAGCCGCTTGAGCTCGGCCTCGAGCGTGCCTTGGCGCTTAGCCTCGCTGAGTCGCGCGACCCATTGGGTAGCGGTCGCGAATTGCACGCGCTGGCCGGCAAGGCAGGCGCGGATGCTGATGGCGATCGCCAAGTGCGTCTTGCCGGTGCCCGGCGGCCCGAGCGCGATGATGTTGGAGCGCGCGTGCAGGAAGTCGAGCTGACCGAGGTGCTCGACGACGGTCTTCTTCACGCTGCGTTGGAAGGTGAAGTCGAACTCCTCCAGCGTCTTGCGGGCCGGGAACCGAGCTGCCTTGATCCGGCCCTCGCCGCCGTGGGAGTCCCGCGCGCTGACCTCTGTGCCCAGGAGCGCCTCGGCGAACCGCTCATAGCTCCAGCCCTCCTCGCGGGCCCGGTCAGCCAGCGCCGGCAGCGCCCGGGCGGCGGCCGGCGCTTTCAGCGCGCGGAACAGGTGCGCGAGCTCTGAGGCGGTGCGGGTCATGCCGGGATCAACTGGTCGTATCTGGACAGCGGCCGGATCTCGACCTCGACCTCGTGCCGCTGTCGACGACGAGCGCGCTGGCGCTCGAGCTCGGTCTGATGGGCCGGATCAGTGAACGTCAGCCCGCCCGCGAACGACCGGCGATGGCGGCACGCGAGCTCGCCGGTATCGAGCACCGCGGCGATCACTTCGGCCTGGGAGACGCGGACCTCGACGCGACGCCCGACGAACCGCGGGTCAATCGAGTAGTCGTTGCGATCGATCCGTAGATACGGCTGCTGCGCCACGCGAGTCACGAACCGCCGGTCGACATCAGGCAGCCTGGCCGGCAGTGGCCGCATCCGCTCGCGCTCCTGGATCAACCGCTCGGTCGGGACAGCTCGGGTTGTGCGGTGCACCCGCCCGTTAACGCGATCACTCCAGCCATCGAGCTGCAGCTGAAAGTCCACAGGATTGGCGAACACGCGGCCGGGCAGGAAGTTCGAGCGCATGAAACGGTGCGATCGCTCAAGCGCGCCCTTCGCCTGCGCATCGCCGCGATCGAGGATCACCCAGCCGACCCCGACCTGCCCGCAGAACGCCGCGAACTCGTCGGTCGGATACCCGCCGCCAGCGATCGCGCTCTCGCGATCCCACACCAACTTCTCCGGCAACACGCCAAACCGCTCAAGGCACCGACCGACGCCCCACAGGATGTCCGGCGCCTCCTTGGAGAAGATCAGCGCGCCAGCGATCACCCGTGACCAGCACAACTCGCAGGTCACCACCCAGCCGCGGCGGGTCTGACCATGCCCAACCGAGATCGGCTGACGCGGCTCCCACAGATCGCACTGCGCCAACACACCCGGGCGATAGATCGTCCGCTGGAACGTCCGGCGGACCAGGAACCGCGGGCGCACCTCGCGCACGAAGTCGTCGAAGATCGTCTTGCCGCCCTGATAGCCGAGGTCGAACGCCATCTCCCGCAGCCGCTGCGACGGGATCGTCGGATCCTCACGCAGCTGCTCACAGATCCAGTCCTTGAACGAATCGAGCTTCGTGCCCGCCGGCGCTCGCGTGTACCTCGGCGGCGTGTCCCTCGCGACCGCCCTCGCGACCGTGTCGCGCGCCAGCCCCGTCAACCGGGCGACCTCGCGCTGCGAGCGACCCTCGACTAGCACCAGCCGTCTGACCTCAGCCCACTGCTGCACGCCGAGCACACCTTCCTCCTCACCCGATCAACAGATCGAGCGAGGCTCACGACCCAACCGGACGAACCGGCCGCCGCGCCAACCGGCCTACTTTTCAACCGGCGCAGGTGGCCCAGTATTCACCCGGCGCCCACA